>NZ_JBFULC010000157.1:0-500 GCF_056400525.1 Stenotrophomonas sp. P5_A9 | reverse complement strand
CGCAGCGCCGCCGCGCGCAGTGCCGAGCCGCAGCGTGCGCTGGCCAGCCAGGCGCCGTTGGCACCGACCCTGCCGCCGGCTGCCGCCCATGCCACCGCGACGACCCGCCAGCTGCCGTTCGGTGACGTCGCGAGCCTGCAGGCCAGGCCGTGGCCGCGTTCCACCCTGGCCCCCGCCGGGGGTGCACTCAACGCCAGTTTCTCCACGCAGGAGCCGCAGGCCGCGTTCTATCCGTTCGAACCGCGGCTGCAGGAATCCGAACCGAGTGTGCCGACCCCACGCAGGCACCGCGACTGAGCGCCACCGCGTTTCCCTTCCCGATCTGTCCCGCGCCCGGCCCTTCGGCTGGAACGCTGCCCCTTTCCCCGCTTACTGACCCGGAGGCTCGAGTCTGATGACCCCACGCATGCGTACCCAGGCCATGACCCTGTTGGCCCTGACCCTGCCGCTGATGGCCTGCGCCCAGGCGCCGGCCCCGACCGCGGCTGCTGCCGCCGCAC
>NZ_JBFULC010000156.1:0-510 GCF_056400525.1 Stenotrophomonas sp. P5_A9 | reverse complement strand
GTGTTTGTTTTTTTTGAAGCGGGAAGCGCAGAGCAAGGCAAAGCAAAGCAGAGCAGAGCAGAGCGAAAAGCGCTGTGCTGTGTTGGCTCCGGAGGCTGGGCGGGTGGGGGTGGGTAGCCGGGGCACGCTGCAAGTACGTCCTTGTAAGCTCCACCATCGCATCCATGCGATGGTGGGCCCCGGCTACCCACCCCCACCCGCCCCCGACAGTTTGCCGGCCCTCACCGAGGAGCAAACGCGCTCTCCCATGCGAGTCATGTCTGTAGGAATGCGACCGCTACAGCGTCAGTGATCGGGTTGGTGGTGGGTTTGGTGGTGGGTTTGGTGGTGGGTTTGGTGGTGGGTTTGGTGGTGGGTTTGGTGGTGGGTTTGGTGGTGGGTTTGGTTCTGGTTGGGTTATGCCCATGGCCACCGGCCCACTGTCTGGGGCGGGGGTGTGTGGGTTCGCGGGACCGTCGTACGCCATGGATGGCGTACGCGAGCCTCCAGGGATGGATTCACGGCGTGTCC
>NZ_JBFULC010000155.1:0-523 GCF_056400525.1 Stenotrophomonas sp. P5_A9 | reverse complement strand
GGCTCCTCCACATCCCACCGAAAGGCAGCCGTCCAGCGGCCGTAGCCGACCCAAAGCGCAGCCGGCCAGCGGCCGGCACTACCTGTTGCGCTCATCTGCGTGGTCTGCGCCGTGATCCTGCTGACCGCCTCGTGGGTGGCGTGCAAGCCGCAGAAGCTGGAAGACCCGTGGTGATCTGASCACCGGTAGTGCCGGCCGCTGGCCGGCTGCKCTTTGGGTCGGCTACGGCCGCTGGACGGCTGCCTTTCGGTGGGATGTGGAGGAGCCGGCCAGCGGCCGGCACTACCGGTGCTCAGATCACCACGGGTCTTCCAGCTTCTGCGGCTTGCACGCCACCCACGAGGCGGTCAGCAGGATCACGGCGCAGACCACGCAAATGGGCGCAACAGGTAGTGCCGGCCGCTGGCCGGCTGCKCTTTGGGTCGGCTACGGCCGCTGGACGGCTGCCTTTCGGTGGGATGTGGAGGAGCCGGCCAGCGGCCGGCACTACCGGTGGTCAGATCACCACGGGTCTTCCAGCTTC
>NZ_JBFULC010000154.1:0-559 GCF_056400525.1 Stenotrophomonas sp. P5_A9 | reverse complement strand
GAGCCGGCCAGCGGCCGGCACTACCGGTCATGGGGCCAGATGCTCCATGTGTATGGATAGTCCCCGACCTGTTCGGACAAGCCTGCGCGGACCGGATTGCCGAGGATGTACATGGCATGCCGATGCAGGGAATCCTCAGAGCGGACCGCGTGATCGTGATACCCCGCCTGCCACACCGCGCCGCCACGGCCGCGCATGCGGTTGAGTGCCAACGCACTCGATGATTTGAAGCGGCGTGCTACATCGCTCAGTGGTTTTGCGTCCAACTCCAACAGCCAATGCACATGGTCCGGCATCACCACCCAGGCCAAGGAGCGCGCATAGCCGCGCTGATCGATCTCCTGCAGGTGGGTGATGGCAATGGCTGCGGCGCGGGGGTCTGCGAACCAGCGGCGGCGGTTGTCGCAGACCATCGTCAAGACGTAGCTCTGGCCGGGAAGCGAACAGCGGCCTACGCGTAGTCGGGAGGAGCTCATGACGCATCTTCAGCGATCCCACAGCGTCGCGATGCCGGTCGAATACCAAGGCACGTGTGGGGAAGAGCCCCGGTAGTGCGGGG
>NZ_JBFULC010000153.1:0-577 GCF_056400525.1 Stenotrophomonas sp. P5_A9 | reverse complement strand
GATCCCACGCCCCCGCGACCCACCCAGGGTAGAGCCGAGCCATGCTCGGCTGCTCTTCCCCGATCAATGCCATGGCGTCTGACGGAAGAGGAACGTTGCTGCCGAGCATGGCTCGGCACTACCGAACCCCACGCCCCCGCGACCCACGGATCCCACGCCCCGCAACCCACCCAGGGTAGAGCCGAGCCATGCTCGGCTGCTCTTCCCGATCAATGCCATGGCGTCCGACGCAAGAGGAACGTTTCTGCCGAGCATGGCTCGGCACTACCGAACCCCACGCCTTCGCGACCCACGGATCCCACGCCCCCGCGACCCACCCAGGGTAGAGCCGAGCCATGCTCGGCTGCTCTTCCCCGATCAATGCCACGGCGTCTGACGGAATAGGAACGTTTCTGCCGAGCATGGCTCGGCACTACCGAACCCCACGCCCCCGCGACCCACGGATCCCACGCCCCGCGACCCACCCAGGGTAGAGCCGAGCCATGCTCGGCTGCTCTTCCCCGATCAATGCCATGGCGCCTGACGCAAGAGGAACGTTGCTGCCGAGCATGGCTCGGCACTACCGAACCCCACGCCC
>NZ_JBFULC010000152.1:0-589 GCF_056400525.1 Stenotrophomonas sp. P5_A9 | reverse complement strand
CAGGCCGTCCGACAGAAGCCAAAATTCGGTTTAACGCGTCCCCATCGTCTAGAGGCCTAGGACATCACCCTTTCACGGTGGCGACCGGGGTTCGAATCCCCGTGGGGACGCCAGCTTCAAACAAACAGCCCTGACTTCGGTCGGGGCTTTTTGTTTGGACGCGCCTTGCAGGTGCCGACCGTGGGTTGACGAATAAAAAGCTTCCCATCCCGCCACAACGCCATTATGATAGGCGGCTCGCAGCATCAACGYGGGGCCATAGCTCAGCTGGGAGAGCGCCTGCATGGCATGCAGGAGGTCGGCGGTTCGATCCCGCCTGGCTCCACCACTTCTYCGGACACAGGCCGTCCGACAGAAGCCAAAATTCGGTTTAACGCGTCCCCATCGTCTAGAGGCCTAGGACATCACCCTTTCACGGTGGCGACCGGGGTTCGAATCCCCGTGGGGACGCCAGCTTCAAACAAACAGCCCTGACTCTTCAAACAAACAGCCCTGACTTCGGTCGGGGCTTTTTGTTTGGACGCGCCTTGCAGGTGCCGACCGTGGGTTGACGAATAAAAAGCTTCCCATCCCGCCACAACGCCATTAT
>NZ_JBFULC010000151.1:0-628 GCF_056400525.1 Stenotrophomonas sp. P5_A9 | reverse complement strand
GCCAACGGTCACTGTAACCGCTCCGAGATCGGTGCCTGGTCCGCAGCCAAGCTTCTTCAGCTTGACGACCGTAAATGCCCTTCGACGCGACACTTCCACCGCCCAGGCGATACGATCTGGGGAGTTGACGCGGACGGTAACGCTCCCTGCGCTAACGGTCACCGCCACTCCGTCGGCAATAGCGCTCTCCGGGAGTACTGCGCCCGTGGTGACGGAAGGTGTAATTATTGGGGGGGGGGTGGGAGGGGCGGTATTCAAGTCAGAAACGGGTCGGGAGACGTTGCACTATGTGTGCGTCGGTACCGGTATTTGCAACGGGGGTAGACCCAGTCTTCAACGTATCCAGCAACGAGAAAGAGCTGAGAAAGAAGGATGGTGCCGTACGTTGGGCAAAGGCAACGACTAGGGAGTTCCCAAACCCATGAGCAGGGTGAGTTCCGATTTTAGAGCGGCAGTTCGACTGCTTGACAAGGGCGAGGCAAGCAAAGCCTTGGCGCTTGCGGATTCGCTCGTCGCGTCGAATGAGGAAACGAGCCGTATCGATGGCTATATGTGCAGGGGGATGATCTATGAAGACGGTGGTGATGGCGTCCCAGTTGATCTTGATAGATCTATGGATAGCTACCGA
>NZ_JBFULC010000150.1:0-697 GCF_056400525.1 Stenotrophomonas sp. P5_A9 | reverse complement strand
GAATCGTAGCGGTCGCGCATTAGGACAATCGGTGTGAGACTGACAGAATATTCGCTAAGGTAATACCCGTTGGCATCGCAATTGCATTGTGAATTGATCGCCCAATCCATCGTCGTTCTAGCCAACGTATTAGATCTGAACTCAGATTGCGGCGCGCCCGGGAACGTTCTTGTCGCGTCCCCTTCCCTCGTACCCGTCCGCCAGACTACTGAATTTACTTGCCATTCCAAAAGGCCGAAAGGATCGATCGAAGCGACGGGATTGCTTCCCGCGTACGAGTACAATGACACACCACCGTGCAGTCCCAGAGGATCTCCCTGCGTGTACCGTGCCACTGCCGGGTCGTACTCTCGCTGGGAGTTATAGAATAACCCACTGGCGTCTGTGGCCTGCTGCCCTGGAAAACGCAGTACCAAGTTAAAATCAATGCCATCGCCATCCGGGTCTGTGACTGGGCTTTGATTACCAAACACCTCACTCTTATTGCTCCACTCCCAGATCGGGATGTCGCGCACGGAATCGATAACTATACGCGGCGTACCCAGGTGATCTGGTTGGATATAGGCCAGTTCTGGCACCCCAGAGGCTGGTGTGTTGATCATCGCTACCGGGTAGCTGTCCAGCCAGACCATCTGCTGCTGAGCTTGACCCGTCGCTGAGTAGCTGCCGATCCACTTCCCGGCTTGGTCATATAGCG
>NZ_JBFULC010000149.1:0-855 GCF_056400525.1 Stenotrophomonas sp. P5_A9 | reverse complement strand
GATCTGGAGTGAAGTCCTGGGCGTGGAGAAGGTCGGTCGCCATGACAACTTCTTCGAGCTTGGCGGGCATTCCCTGCTGGCCGTGCGCATGCTGTCGCTGCTGCGCGAACGCTTCGAAGCGGAGGTCAACCTGACGTCCGTGTTCTCCGCTCCTTCCATCGCCGAACTGGCCGACAGCGTCTCGCGTGCACAGCGCCCGAGCATTCCTGCGATCATTGCCACCGAGCGCCAGCAGGGTGCAGACGTCCCCCTCTCGTTCAACCAGCAGCGGCTCTGGTTCCTCACCCAGATGCAAGGCGCGAGCGCGGCCTACAACATGCCGCTGGCGCTGGAACTGGAGGGGCCGCTGGACGTAGCTGCGCTGCGCAACGCGCTGGATGCGCTGGTGGAGCGACACGCATCACTGCGCACCTCGTTTGTTGCCGTAGACGGCACACCGATGCAGCAGATCGGTCCGGCCGGGCTCAGCTTCCCATTCGCCTTCGATGCTCTGGGCGATGCGGCAGAGGCCGCAGCGATCCTTCCGATATTGCTCGAATTCGAGGCGACCACACCTTTCGATCTGACTCAAGGCCCGCTCGCCCGCGCTCGCTTGATCCAGCTCGGCACGCAGCGTCATGTGTTGGCGCTGAACATGCATCACATTGTCTCGGACGGCTGGTCGAGCATGGTGCTGATGCGCGAACTGCAAGCACTGTATGCCGGCTTCCTACACGGCGTGCCGGCTGAACTTCCCGACCTGCCCATCCAGTATGCCGACTACGCCCACTGGCAGCGGCAATGGCTCTCCAATGATGCGCTGGCAGACCAGGCAGGCTATTGGCACACGAAGCTGGCCGATGCGCCAGCCCGCCC
>NZ_JBFULC010000148.1:0-930 GCF_056400525.1 Stenotrophomonas sp. P5_A9 | reverse complement strand
AGCCAACCGTCGGAGGGGGAAGGCAGGTCGGTTGGCGGGGCCTGGGAGAGGGTAGTGCCGAGCCATCCTCGGCACCTACAACCCAAAACCCCGATCAGCTGTCATCGCCCCGTAACCGCGCAGCCCCGCTCGAGAATTTCCGTGAGCACCAGCCAACTGTCGGAGGGTGGTGCGGGTGGGTTGGCGGGACCGTGTGTTGCCATGGATGGCAACACCGAGCCCCCAKGGATGGGTTYACGGCGTGTCCCGCCAACCCACCCGCACCACCCTCCGACAGTTGGCTGGTGCTCACGGAAATTCTCGAGCGGGGCTGCGCGGTTACGGGGCGATGACAGCTGATCGGGGTTTTGGGTTGTAGGTGCCGAGGATGGCTCGGCACTACCCTCTCCCAGGCCCCGCCAACCGACCTGCCTTCCCCCTCCGACGGTTGGCTGATGCTCACCGTAATTTGAGAGCGAGGCTGCGCAGTTCCAGTGCGGTGACAGCTGATCGGGGGGTTGGGTTGTAGGTGCCGAGCATGGCTCGGCACTACCCTTTCCCAAGCCCCGCCAACCGACCCGCCTCCCCCCTCCGACGGTTGGCTGATGCTCACCAGAACTTGAGAGCGGGGCTGCGCAGTTCCAGTGCGGTGACAGCTGATCGGGGGTTGGGGTTGTAGGTGCCGAGCATGGCTCGGCACTACCCTCTCCCCCCATTGCGGCGTGTGTGACCTTCCTGCATCCGACCCACCTCACGCCTAGGCCTCTGCTCCTGCTCCTGCTCCTGCTCCTGCTCCTGCTCCTGCTCCGGCTCCGGCTTCGGCTTCGGCTCCGGCTCCGGCTCCGGCTTATCCCATGCACACCGGAAAACTGTCGGGGGGTGGCGGGGGYAGGGTCGCGGGACCGTGTGTTGCCATGGATGGCAACACCGAGCCCCCAGGGATGGGTGGGT
>NZ_JBFULC010000147.1:0-996 GCF_056400525.1 Stenotrophomonas sp. P5_A9 | reverse complement strand
GTACCGACGTGGCCATCCGCAACGCCAACGATGGCATCTCGCTGGCCCAGGTCGCCGAAGGTTCGCTGACTGAAATCGGCAACAACCTGCAGCGCGTCCGTGAACTGTCGGTGCAGGCCTCCAACGCCACCAACTCCGCCAGCGACCGCAAGGCCCTGCAGGCCGAAGTCACCCAGCTGGTCAGCGAAATCGACCGCGTCGCCAAGCAGTCCGACTTCAACGGCACCAAGCTGCTGGACGGCTCGTTCTCCAGCCAGCTGTTCCAGGTGGGCGCCAACGCCGGCCAGGCGATCGCCATCGACAAGGTCGTGGACGCCAAGGCCAATGCCCTGGGTGGCGCGCAGTTCTCCAGCGGCACCGCCACCGCCATTGCCGGCGTGGCCGATACCGATACCGCTATCGCCGCCTTCACCATCACCGACAGCAAGGGTGCGGTGGTCAACTTCGCCGCGCAGACCGTCAAGAGCGTGGGTGACGTGGCCGCCAACACCGCTGCCAACGGCAAGGCCGTGGCTGCCTCGATCAACGCCAAGATCGGTGAAACCGGCGTTTACGCCGAAGCCGATGCCGCCGGCGCCCTGACCCTGACTTCGGTCAAGGACAGCGTCGACGCCACTGGCGCCTTCGCGAACATCGCCAGCTCGCTGGCCGGCTTCGCCGCCACCGCCCCGGCCGACGGCAAGCAGTTCGCCGACAAGATCGACGTGTCCACCGTGAAGGGTGCCCAGCAGGCACTGGAAATCGTCGACAAGGCCCTGGGTGCGATCAACAACACCCGCGCCGACCTCGGTGCGATCCAGAACCGCTTCACCTCGGTCGTTGCCAACCTGCAGACCTCCTCGGAAAACCTGTCCGCGTCGCGTAGCCGCATCAAGGACACCGATTTCGCCAAGGAAACCGCAGAGCTGACCCGCACCCAGATCCTGCAGCAGGCCGGTACGGCCATGCTGGCCCAGGCCAACCAGGTGCCGCAGAACGTGCTCAGCCTGCTGCGCT
>NZ_JBFULC010000146.1:0-1139 GCF_056400525.1 Stenotrophomonas sp. P5_A9 | reverse complement strand
CAAGGCGTTCAGGCTGGGCSCATGGCGGCTCTTTCATCGCGCACGCGCGCRTTGAGGATGACCAGCATCTTGCGCATCACMGCTACCAGGGCCACCTTTCCTTCCTTGCCACGTGCACGCAGCGACCTGTAAAAATCACGCAGACGCGGCTCGTGACGGGCGGCGGACATGGCCGCCATGTAKAGCGCCTTCCGGACGTCGGCTCGGCCTCCTTTGATCCCGCGTTTGCCACGCACGGTGCCGCTGTCGTGCGACAGCGGGGCGACGCCTACCAATCTGGCGATCTGCTTTCCGCCAAGGGTTCCCAGCTCTGGCAACCGGCACATCAGTACCGCCAGCAACACCGGGCCCACGCCCTTGAGCGTCTTCAACGCCGCCAAGTGAGGGTGTTGGATGAGCAGCGTCTTCAGCTGCTCGGCGATCAGCACATCCAGCCGCGCCACGCTGCRCACGAGCTGTTTGATGTTGCCCTGAAGCATCTTTCGCAGAGGCTTGTCCGCCACTGGCAGCAGCTGCTGCTTTGCCATCTTCAACAGCTCGATGACCTGCCGGCGGGCACGAACATGCTCGCCCAGGTGGCGCTGCCATGGCTCCAGCGGAACGTAGGGATGAAGGTCTATTTTCTCTGCCATGTAGGCCAGCATGGCCGCATCCAGCCTGTCGGTCTTGGCCTTCCCCAAGGTGTTGGCCAAGCTGCGCGCCCGCTGCGCATTGGCACGGGCGACCGGTAGTGCAGCCTGGTGCAGGGCATCCAGTGCGGCCAGCTCGTAGCCGCCGGTGGCCTCCAGCACCACCTGCTTCACAGACATCGTATTCAGCCAYCTCACCAACTTGCAGTGACCGGCTGCGGTGTTGGTGAACTGACGGGCCTGGCCTTGAAAGACCGCAACATCCAGGTATTTTTTGCACACATCGATCCCGATTCCGCTCATGGGAAATCTCCGCTAGGCTGGATAGGTCGAGAGCTCCCCCGCTTGCCCAGTCTTATCACTTCGAGTGCTACCTCGAGCAACTGTTCGGGCGGACCAAGGGAGATTCCGGCGTGGGCGCCAAGCTACAAGTCGATCGTCGAGATCCAGGCTCCTACGGCGGCCCACGCCGGCTCTCGACGCCTACGCTGCCAGATTCCAAACAGATAA
>NZ_JBFULC010000145.1:0-1338 GCF_056400525.1 Stenotrophomonas sp. P5_A9 | reverse complement strand
TGACCCGTCCTGCCATAGGTTGACACCTGTGGCGGATGATTCAGCCGCCGTCAGGCGGCCAAGGACGCCCGATGGACTGCATCGGGCGTCTGCATTTTAAGGGACAGGTGCGGTCGCTCGGCGTTATAGATCGCCACCGACTCGGCCACCATCTGCCGTGCCTGCGCCAGGTCCCGAGGGCGATGCAGCAGGAATTCGCCTTTCAAGATCCCATTTACCCGTTCTGCCAGCGCATTCTGGTAGCAATCGTAGCCGTCGGTCATCGAGCAGGTCACACCGTGCGTGGTGTGGATCTTCTGGTAATAGTCCGAGCAGTATTGGATGCCTCGGTCGGAATGGTGGACCAGACGTTGGCGCGTTTTTCGTCCTTTCAGCGCCATCTGCAACGCCTGAGCGACCTGCTCGGTCTGCAGGGTGTCGTGCACGCTCCAGCCAACGATCTTGCGTGACCACGCATCGGTAATCAGGCTCAAGTACACGAACTTTCCTTGCGTCGGCAGATAGGTAATGTCGGCTACCCAAACCTGTTCGCTACCGGTGGGTACCACGCGCCCCTCGCCAGCCTTGAGCAGGTTGGGGTGCCGTCGGAAGCGGTGATGGCTGTCGGTGGTCTTGTGATATGCCCGCCGCATCGGAACCAGGAGCCGAGCATCACGAAGGACGCCAAACAGGCGGTCCCGCCCCATCGCGATCCCTGATGCCTGCAGTGCCGGCCTGATCAGACCGTGCAGCTTGCGAGTGCCGATGCGTGGCTGACGCGCCCGATAACCCCCCACTAAAGCGATCGCCCGTGCGCGCTCGGCCAACTGCCGTTGCTGGCGATGGCCACCTTGGTAGTACGCCTGCCGACTGATGCCGAAATGTCGGCAAGCCCTTGCCACGCTTACGCCTTGGAGGCGCCCTTGCGTGAGGACTTGCCGGAAGGCTTTTTTACGATGCGTACCCCGTAGTCCTCTTTGAGGACCTCGACGATGGCTTCGAAAAGCTGCGCTTTCTCGTTGGCCTCCCGCAGTTGCACCTGCAAAGCCTTGATCTGCTGTTCCGGCGTCAGCGGCTTGGCCGCCGCGCTTTTGGGTGAAGTGGTCATGGGGGCAGATGATGCACCACCTGACCAATCCTGCCGACCATGGCGGCGAAGCCAGCCAAGCACAGTGCTCCGTCCTTGGATCCCGTATCGCTCCTGGGCCTTTTTGTAGGTCAGTTCCCCGCGCTCGACCTGGTCGACCACCGACAATTTGAAGGCCAGCGAGTAATCCCGCTGGCTGCGCCTGAGTGTTGAATCCATTGAACATTCCTCTTCCTGTGGGAAAAGGTGTCAACCCAATTCAGGACGGGTCA
>NZ_JBFULC010000144.1:0-1339 GCF_056400525.1 Stenotrophomonas sp. P5_A9 | reverse complement strand
CTGGTAGATCACGTGCATGGGCGGGCTCCGGAAGGCGTCGGCCCAGCATACCCCCGGGGGCTGAAGGCGTGCCGACCGCTGCCCGGCTCCCCATGATCCGCCAGACAACCGGTAATGCCGGCCGCTGGCCGGCTCCCCGCACTGCCGGCAATGTGCAGAGCCGGCCAGCGGCCGGCACTACCGGTTGTCTGGCGGGTCGTGGGKAGCCGGCCAGCGGCCGGCATTACCGGTTGTCTGGCGGATCATGGGGAGCCGGGCAGCGGTCGGCACGCCTTCAGCCCCCGGGGGTATGCTGGGCCGACGCCTTCCGGAGCCCGCCCATGCACGTGATCTACCAGGCCGACAACCTGTTCGATGCCCATCTGGTGAAACACGCGCTGGAAGACGCCGGCATCCCGGCGTTCGTGTTCGGCGAGTCGCTGCTGGGCGGGATGGGCGAACTGCCGCTGTTCGGGGTGCTGCGGGTCTGCGTGCCGGACCTGGCCCGTCCCGAGGCGGAAGACATCGTGGCCCGGCTCGACTTGGGCAGCGGCGGGGACGACCCCATATTCGATGGTGACGAAAGCGCCGGCCTGTTGCCGGCCTAGGAGAACGCCATGTTGGGCATTGCCAAGGGCTTGTTGGGAATCGGCGCGTTCAAACAGCGCCTGCCGCGTCCAGACGAGGCCCTGCCGGGCCGTGAGCACCCGCTGCCGCTGCACAACCAGCACTACGTCAACAGCCACCCGCTCAAGGACGGTTTCGCCGGCCTGCAGCGCATCCGCTTCGCGATGGGCTGCTTCTGGGGCGCCGAGCGCACGTTCTGGACCCTGCCGGGCGTGTATTCCACCTCCGTCGGCTACGCCGGGGGCGCCACCCCGAACCCCACCTACGAAGAAGTCTGCTCGGGTCTGACCGGGCATACCGAGATCGTCGAGGTGGTGTTCGACCCGGCGGTCATCTCCCTGGACAAGCTCCTGCAGGTCTTCTGGGAAAACCACGACCCCACCCAGGGCATGCGCCAGGGCAACGACACCGGCACCCAGTACCGCTCGGCCATCCACGCCACCCGCCAGGCCCAGTTCGACGCCGCCCTGGCCAGCCGCGACGCCTACCAGCAGCGCCTGACCGACGCCGGCCACGGTGCCATCACGACCGACATCGACTTCCCGGCCCCCGAGTACTACTACGCCGAGGATTACCACCAGCAGTACCTGGCCAAGAACCCCAACGGCTACTGCGGCATCGGCGGCACCGGCGTCAGCTGCCCGATCSGCGTGGATGCCTGAACCGGCGAGGGRTGGGGTAGAGCCGAGCCMTGCTCGGCTGCCTCCCCACCGACGCACCGCCTGCCGACACA
>NZ_JBFULC010000143.1:0-1548 GCF_056400525.1 Stenotrophomonas sp. P5_A9 | reverse complement strand
GCGCGCGACGTAGTCGATGACTTCGTCGCGGCGGTCCATGCAGAAGTCGATGTCGAAGTCGGGCATCGACACGCGTTCGGGGTTGAGGAACCGCTCGAACAGCAGGTTGTACGGGATCGGGTCCAGGTCGGTGATCTGCAGCGCCCAGGCCACCAGTGAACCGGCACCGGAACCGCGGCCGGGGCCGATCGGGATGCCCTGGTTTTTGCCCCACTGGATGAAGTCGGCCACGATCAGGAAGTAGCCGGGGAAGCCCATCTTGATGATGGTGGCCAGTTCGAATTCGAGGCGTTCGACGTAGTCAGCGCGGGTCTTGCCTTCGGCCAGCGGGTTCTTTTCGAGGCGCGCGTCCAGGCCTTTGCGCGATTCGCTGCAGATCCAGCTGTCGAGCGTTTCGTTTTCGGGCACCGGGTAGTTGGGCAGGAAGTAGGTGCCCAGGCGCATTTCGATGTTGCAGCGTTCGGCCAGCGCGATCGTGTTGTCGATCGCGTCGGGAATGTCGGCAAACAGCGCGCACATGTCCTCGGCCGACTTGAGGTACTGCTGGTCGCTGTAGTCGCGCGGGCGCTTGGGGTCATCCAGGACACGGCCGGAGGAGATGCAGACGCGCGCTTCGTGGGCGTTGAAATCTTCCGGCTGCAGGAAGCGGACGTCATTGCTGGCGATCACCGGCAGGCCACGCTGGCCGGCGGCCAGCAGGGCAAACTGGTTGAAGGCTTCTTCGCCGTCACGCCCGGTGCGGGTCAGTTCGAGATGCAGGCCGTCGCCGAACACGCGCTGCCAGTCGGCGAGCTGCTGCTCGGCCAGGTCGTGGCGGCCTTCGTTGGCCAGGCGGCCGGCGAGGCTGTCGCGGCCGGCCAACGCAAACAGGTTGTGGCAGCCGGCCTTGAGCCAGTCCGGATGGACAGCGACGCCGCCTTCGGGGCGGTGGCCTTCCATCCACGCGCGGGTGAGCAGGCGGGAGAGGCTGAGGTAGCCTTCGCGGTCGCGGCAGAGCAGGGTCATGCGCCAGGGGGTCATGCCCTCTTCGGCGATCATGATGTCGGCGCCGGCGATGGGCTTGATGCCGACGGTTTCGGCGGCCTTGTAGAACTTGACCAGGGCGAACAGGTTGTTCAGGTCGGTCACTGCCAGGGCAGGCAGTTTCAGTTCGACAGCGCGGCTGAGCAGGTTGGCCTGCTTGGCTTTCTTCGGGTCAGCCTGCTCCGGCTTCGCCGGGACACGGATGGTCGAATCCGCCAGCGAAAACTCGGTGTGGACGTGGAGATGTACGAAACGGGAAGTGGACATGCCGGGCCAATGTAATGCCCGGTCAGGGTAGCGGCGCGGGCGTGGACGGACAAGGCTTGACAGGGGTGTTACAGGGGGAGGGGTGGGTTGCTTTGTTCAGGTAGTGGGTGCTGGTGGGTGGGTGATGACTTCAACGGCGAGTGCCAAGGCAACAGCAACGGCAACGGCAACGGCAACGGCAACAGCCAGGGCAACTACAACGGCGATGCGGGTGTGCGGGTGATGAAGGGCCGGGGTGGGGGGGGGGGGGGGGGGGGG
>NZ_JBFULC010000142.1:0-1706 GCF_056400525.1 Stenotrophomonas sp. P5_A9 | reverse complement strand
GGTTGATGCCGCGCTCTGCGACATATTCTTGGATGTTTGCGGCCATATTGAGTCCATTCTGTCTGTCAATGCTCGAAGAGCGCGAGACCATGTCGTGCCAATCCCTTGCACTCCACCACAGAGGCCTTATCGGCTGTGAGTGGCATTCCTTAAGCGGATCATAGCGTGGCAGAAGATCGTCGCTAGCTATACGATGGCGTGCCCGCAGGGGGCGTCGAACAGGGGATGTTCATGCAGTTGGCAGTCGTTAGGATCAGCAATTTCTGGTCCTTCGGTCCGGACCCGGTTGAAATCAAGCTCGATTCGATGACCTACCTACTTGGACCTAACGGTGCGGGTAAGACAGCCGTGCTGACAGCATTGGCCCGGATGTTTGGCACCACAGGGACCATGCGGACAGTGCTGCCCTCCGACTTCCATGTGGCGATAGGGGAGGCGCCGATTGAAGGCAAAGCCGCCAGCCTATGGATCGAGGCAGACTTCACCTTTCCCGAGGTGAAAGAGGGTAAGGACACTGCTGCGGTTCCAATCTTCTTCTCGCACATGCAGCTGCAAAGTATTGGCGAAGTTCCCGGGGTGCGGATTCGTCTCACTGCGGAGATGGACGAGAGCGGAGAGATCGAGCAACGCTTGGAATACGTGTTGGCCGCCGATCCGGACGGTGTGCCGACCCAGCTCCGTGGCATGCCCAAGCTTGATCGGCAAGCAATTCAGGTTCACTACCTCCCGGCCAGACGCAACCCTGCTGACCACATTGCTTACAGCGCGGCCTCGCTCCTCGGCAGGGCGCTTCGTGCGGCGGATTGGACGACTGAGCGTAGTAAGGCTAACGATCTATCCGAGCAACTCGGTAAAGCAGTCACAGAGAACGCTGGCGTTGAAGCCTTCGGCAGGGCACTTACGGCAGGGTGGGGGAAGCTCCACAAGGGGAAGTTCTTCGCTTCCCCCAGCATTGCTTTTGGCACAGGGGGTCTGGCTGAGGTGTTGAAGCAGGTGAGCGTCCGCTTCTCGCCCGGCCACGAAACGCCATCAGTGGACTTTGAGCGGCTCAGCGACGGCCAGCAGTCAATGCTCTACATCTCGCTGGTGCTGGCTGCTCATGCAGTTGATGTCGCGGCGTTGGCCGACGCAGATACACCCTTTGATCTAGCTCGGCTGAGGCCAGCGGCTTTCACTTTGCTTGCAGTGGAAGAGCCTGAAAACAGCCTCTCGCCCCAGTATCTGGGGCGGGTCACCCAGGCACTTCGAGACCTCAAAGACGAGTCCGGCGGGCAAGCTATTGTAGCCACGCACTCTCCCGCCATGTTGCGCAGAGCTGATCCAGATCACATCCGACATCTCCGGCTTGACGCTGATCGCATTACGCAAGTCAGTGAAATTGTTCTTCCGGATGAGGCAGGGGAAGCGGGAAAATTCGTTCGCCAGGCGGTCATGGCATATCCCGAGGTCTACTTTGCCAAGCTGGTTGTTCTGGGCGAAGGCGATAGCGAAGACATCGTGCTCCATCGCATGCTCAGTGCCATGGGCGTCGAAGCGGATGCGTCCAGTGTCTGCGTGGCGCCGCTTGGAGGGCGTCATGTCAATCACTTCTGGCGCCTGTTATCGAGTTTGCGAATCCCCTACGTCACTCTCCTTGACCTTGACTATGGTCGCTTCGGTGGAGGATGGGGGCGCGTTAAAGTGGCACATGGCTATCTGCGCAAGTG
>NZ_JBFULC010000141.1:0-1805 GCF_056400525.1 Stenotrophomonas sp. P5_A9 | reverse complement strand
CTTGCAGCGTGTCACGCGAACCCACACACCCCCGCCCTCGACGGTTGGTTGGTGCAGCCAGCGAGGCACTCCTGCGCATTGAAGAACGCGCCGCAGGCAAAAAGAAACCAAAAAAAAGCCCGGCTGTGGCCGGGCTTGAAGTGGTTTGCAACGGTTGCCAGCATTCACGCCGCGTCGAGGTGAGCACGACGCGTCTGCGCTTTGATCAATCGATCCATGGTGCGCAGCGACTTCTCTTCCAGGGCCAGCGCCGAGTCGACCCAGACCTTGGTGATTTCCAGCAGCTCGTCATAGCGCACGGCCTGGGCCAGATTGCGTGCCGCGTTCATGGCCAGATAGCTGCGCGGGACGCGCTGGTGCTGGCGGATCTGCTCCTGCACCGCCGCCACGCCCTGGCCCTTGGGCACCAGAATGTCCACCACGCCCATCGCGTACATCTCTTCGGACGAATACACCCGGCCTTCCAGAATGATCTTCTCGGCCAGCTGCGGTGCGACGCGCTTGCACAGGAACGAATAGGCACCCATGCCCGGGAACAGCCCGAACAGCACCTCCGGAAGCCCCATCCCGCAGCCTTCCTCGGCGACGATCGTGTGGCAGGCCAGCGCCATTTCCAGGCCGCCGCCCAAGGCATCGCCCTGAATCAACGCGATGGTGCGCACATCGCCACCGAAGCCGGTATGCAGGTGATGCACGCCTTCCACGCAGCGTTGCGCGTAGGCAAGCAGGCGATCGCGGTTGCCTTCGCGGATGAGGTGGGAGAACAGCTCCAGGTCACCGCCCAGGTTGTAGGCGCTGGCATCGGAGGCCAGCACGAAGTGACGCAACGCGCCGCTGTTGCGCTCGGCCGGGGAGAGGGTGATGGCATTCATGAAGCTCCACATCTCATCCAGCATGTCCCGGCGGCAGCAGGGGCGAACGCCCGTGGCGGCGTCGGCATGCATGAACAACCAATGGGCGGCGTTGTCAGCGGTGGTTTCGGTGCGGATGGTGGAATAGCCGCGGGTAATGTTCAGCTTTTCGATCGTTTGCATGGCGATTTCCTCGGCGTTTCTGGCCCGGAGGGAGGACGGTGGGCGGCGGGCCGGACGGGTCCACTCGCCGCGATCCTACACCGCCGGTCACCCGCTCAACGCAAAGGCCCCAGCCGTCACCGGCTGGGGCCGTGGAATGCCTGAATGACCGCCGAAGCCTTACGGGGCGGGGGTATCGCGCAGCTCGCGGCGCAGGATCTTGCCCACATTGGTCTTGGGCAGTTCCTTTCGGAATTCGACGATTCTGGGGTGCTTGTAGCCGGTCAGGTTGGCCCGGGCATGCTCCTTGACCATCTCGGCGGTCAGATTGGGGTCCTTCTTGACGATGACCACCTTGACGATCTCGCCGGACTTTTCATCCGGCACGCCGACCGCAGCCACTTCCAGCACGCCGGGCATCATCGCGATCACGTCTTCGACTTCGTTCGGGTACACGTTGAAGCCGGACACCAGAATCATGTCCTTCTTGCGGTCCACGATGTAGAAGAAGCCCTGTTCGTCCATGCGCGCCATGTCGCCGGTGTGCAGCCAGCCGTCGGCGTCGATCGCCTTGGCGGTTTCTTCCGCGCGCTGCCAGTAGCCCTTCATCACCTGCGGGCCCTTGATGCACAGCTCGCCGACTTCGCCGGGGGTGAGGGTCTTGCCGTCGTCGTCCTTCACGCAGGCGTCGGTGGAGGGGATCGGCAGGCCGATCGCGCCGTTGTACTCGGCCAGGTCCAGTGGATTGATGCAGGCGGCCGGCGAGGTCTCGGTCAGGCCGTAGGCCTCCAC
>NZ_JBFULC010000140.1:0-1857 GCF_056400525.1 Stenotrophomonas sp. P5_A9 | reverse complement strand
CGGCACTACCCCGGTCGGTCGTGGAGCCGGCCAGTGGCCGGCACCGCCAGGCTGGTCAGCCCAGCAGGGTTTCCAGCACCGCCATGCGGACGGCGACGCCGTTGGCGACCTGGCGCAGCACCCACGACTGCGGGCCGTCGGCCACTTCGTCGGTGACTTCCACGCCGCGGTTGATCGGGCCGGGGTGCAGCACGGCCGCATCGGTGCCGGCGCGCTTGAGGCGCGCGGCATCCAGGCCGTACTGCGCGTGGTACTGCTCGATCGAGGGCACCAGGCCTTCTTCCATGCGCTCGCGCTGCAGGCGCAGCATCATCAACGCGTCGGCGCCTTCGAGCAGGGCGTCGAAGTCCTGGCCGACGATGCAGCCCTTGAGGGTGTCATCGTCGGGCAGCAGTGACTGCGGGCCGCAGACGCGGATTTCGCCCACGCCCAGCGTGCGCAGCGCATGCAGGTCGGTGCGGGCCACGCGCGAATGCTTCACATCGCCGACGATCAGCACCTTCATCTTCGAGAAATCGCTGCCCTTGGCCTGGCGCAGGGTGAGCATGTCCAGCAGGCCCTGGGTGGGATGCGCGCTGCGGCCGTCGCCGGCATTGATCAGCGCGGTGCCTTCGCCGGCGGCGGACGCCAGTTCGGCCACGGCGCCATCGTCGGGGTGGCGCACGACGAACCCACGCACGCCCATCGCTTCCAGGTTCTTCAGCGTGTCGCAGGCGGTTTCGCCCTTGCGCGTGGACGAGGTGGACGCATCGAAGTTGAGCACGTCCGCACCCAGCCGCTGCGCGGCCAGCTGGAACGAGCTGCGGGTGCGCGTGGAGGGTTCGAAGAACAGCGTGCACACCGCCGACCCGCCCAGCACATGGCGCTTGTTGCCGACCCGGCCAACCGCCGCATCGCGGATCTGACCGGCGCGGTCGAGCAGCTGCAACAGGGTTTGACGGGGCAGACCTTCCAGGGTCAGCAGGTGACGCAGGCGTCCATCGGAATCAAGTTGCGAGGCGGTCATGGGCAGGGTCTGGGCTCAGGAAACGGGGGTGGCGTCGTCGGGGCTGGACAGCCAGCGTTCGATGATCACCGCGGCGGCCACCGCATCCAGGGTGGCGGCATCGCGGCGACGCTTGCGCCCTTCGGCGCGCTCGACCGCGAACCGGCGGGCCGCCTCGACCGAGCTGGAGCGCTCGTCGACCAGCACCACCGGCAGCTTGAAACGTTCCCGCAGCTGGCGGGYAAAGCCCTGCGCGCGCTTGCGGTTGGGCTGGTCCTGGCCGTCCAGGGTCAGCGGATCGCCGACTACCAGGCCATCGGGCCGCCACTCTTTGATGAGGCGTTCGACCGCGGCCCAGTCCGGTCCGTTGCCGTGCACGTCGATCACCGCGATCGCCCGCGCATGGGTGCCGAACGAACTGCCGATCGCGACACCGATCCGGCGTGAGCCGACATCGAAGCCGAGCACCGTGCCGTCGCGACGGATGCCCGGTGGCGTGCCGGCAGACGCCGCTGGCGTGACCGGCTCAGACATGGCCGCTGTAATCGGTGAGGCGGAACAGGTCCACGCCGATCCGCGACGCCGCGCCTTGCCAGCGCTGGTCCAGCGGCGTGCTGAACAGGATATCGGTATCGGCCGGCACGGCCAACCAGCTGTTCTCGGACAACTCGCTTTCCAGCTGGCCTTCGCTCCAGCCGGCGCAGCCGAGGGTGACCAGCGCATTGCGTGGCCCTTCGCCGCGCGCCATCGCTTCGAGGATGTCGCGCGAGGTGGTCAGGAACACGCCCTGGCCAACGGCCAGGCTGGAATCCCAGCCGCGTGCATCGTCATGCAGCACGAAGCCGCGCTCGGGATGCACCGGGCCGCCATTG
>NZ_JBFULC010000139.1:0-1944 GCF_056400525.1 Stenotrophomonas sp. P5_A9 | reverse complement strand
CCCACGCCCTGTGCGATCAACCGGTGGGCTAGGCGGTTGGCGCGGCAGTTCAGTTCGGAGTAGCTCAATTGGCAGTCTTCAAACTCCAATGCCACCGCATCACCATTGCGCCGCACCTGTGCCTCGAAGTACCCGTGCAGCAGCATGCCCTCGTCGCGGACCAGCCCGGTATCGTTGAAGTCCTGCAGCATGCGTGTACGCGCATGCTCTGGCTGCATGGGGAGAGCCGCCACGCTGGACGCGGCATCCTCCGCCATTGCAGACCACAAGATCTGCAGATGTTCTGCCCACCTTTGGACCGTCGCCTGGTCGAAGAGATCCGTTGCATACTCCAGAAGCCCTTCCAGTACATCGTTTCCTTCGCGCAGTGAAAGCGCAAGATCGAACTGGGTGGAAGAACGCGCTACCGCGCCGAGCTGCAGACTCAGGCCCGGCAGCGCGAGCGTGGTTGCCGGCGTGGTATCGAGAGTCAGCATTGTCTGGAAGACCGCGTTGTGCGCCAAGCTGCGCGGTGGCATGGCCGCATCTACGATCTGATCGAAGGGCAGCGCCTGGTGCGCAAAAGCATCCAAGGCCGTCGTCTTCACCTGGGCCAGCAGTTGGGAAACAGTCTGGCCGGGGTCGACACGAACGCGCATGGGCAGCGTATTGACGAACAAACCAACCATTGGCTCGAACTCCTGCCGCATGCGATTGGCAACAGGCGTACCCACGACGACATCTTCCTGCCCGCTCAACCGGGCCATGAGGATCGACCACCCCGCCAAAAGTGTCATGAACACGGTCGTCCCATGACGCCGCGACAGATCGCGCAGCGCCTTCGTCAGTACCGACGGCAACACGATGGAGACGCTCGCACCCGCATGCGATTGCACCGATGGCCGCGGCCGGTCGGTGGGGAGCTCAAGGAGGGCCGGTGCTCCACGTAGCTGGGATCTCCAGAACCCAACCTGGGTTTCCAGCTTCTCGCCATTCATGCGACCGCGCTCCCAACGCGCGTAGTCCGCATACTGAACGGTCAAAGGAGGCAGCGTGTCACCGACCCCTTCCAGGAAGCCTGCGTACAGCGTCGTCAGCTCACGCACCAGCACACCTATCGACCAGCCGTCCGAGACGATGTGGTGCTGGGTAACCAGCAGGATCTGTTTCTGATCGTCCAGGATCAGGAGCCGCGCGCGGATCAGTGGGCCCGTCGACAGGTCGAATGCCGCATGGGCCTCGTGCGCGCTCCACCGCTCCGCCTCCAGTGCGCGAGCACCTGCTCCAAGCGCACGCAAGTCGTGTTCGATGAGTGCGATACCCACGTCAGCCGCGGCGATTACCTGTACCGGGCTGCCCTCAACCACAGCAAAGCTGGTCCGTAGAACTTCATGCCGGGCGACGATCGCATCCAATGCATGCCGTAATGCGATGCGGTCCAGGGCGCCGGTTAGCGTCACCGCAGCCGGCATGTGATAGGCCGCGCCGGCCCTTGGATCCAACTGTGCAAGGAACCATAGGCGTTGTTGTGCAAGCGAGGGCAGCAGCGCTATCTGCCGGTCGGCCAGATCAAGCGGATCGTCTTCCGTTCCGATCGGCCCAAGCGCCGCTGCCAGGTCCTCCAGCACGGGCAGCGCGAACACATCCCGTACCGTGGCCTGGACACCGGCAGTGGCGCGTAGACGAGCCGCCAACTGCACAGCCAGCAGCGAGTGTCCTCCCAGTTCGAAGAAATCGTCATGCCGCCCGACCCGTTCCACGCCCAGGAGCTCGGCCCAGATCGCGGCCAGCACCTGCTCCATCCCCGCCTCTGGTGCGACATACCCGCGCGTGACCGAGGCATCCAGCCCCGGTATGGGCAGCGCCTGGCGATCCAGCTTGCCGTTGGGTGTAAGCGGCATTGCTGGCAGGCACACGAAGGCGCTGGGCACCATGTAGGGAGCCAGCGTCCGCGCGACCTGCTGA
>NZ_JBFULC010000138.1:0-2066 GCF_056400525.1 Stenotrophomonas sp. P5_A9 | reverse complement strand
GCTCATTGTAGTGCCGGCCGCTGGCCGGCAACCACGCGATCGTTGGCGGCATCGTGCGGWGCCGGCCAGCGGCCGGCACTACAATGAGCGCATTGCAACCACTGGCTGGACCTTCATGGCTTCGATCCGCATCGCGATGGCGCAGTTTGATTTCCCGGTGGGCGCGGTGGCGCAGAACACCGACAACATCATCGCGATGATCGCCGAGGCGCGTGATGAGTACGGCGCCGAGCTGGTGGTGTTCCCGGAACTGGCGATCAGCGGCTACCCGCCGGAAGACCTGCTGCTGCGTCCGGGCTTCCTGTACGACTGTGAGCAGGCGCTCACGCGCATCGCCGCCGCCGCAACCGGCATCGCCGTCGTGGTCGGCTGGCCGCAGGCGGCGGGTGCGGTGGTCTACAACGCCGCCAGCGTGCTGCGCGATGGCAAGGTGGAGCACACCTACCGCAAGCGCGAGCTGCCCAATTACGCGGTGTTCGACGAGCGCCGCTACTTCGACGTGGACCCGGACGGTGGCAGCTGCGTGTTCGAGCTGAAGGGCGTGCCGGTCGGCGTGCTGATCTGCGAGGACCTGTGGTTCGCCGAGCCGCTGGCCGACACCGTGCGCGACGGTGCGCAGCTGGTGCTGGTGCCCAACGCCTCGCCCTATGAGCGCGGCAAGCATGCCCAGCGCGATGCGCTGCTGGCCGAACGCACGCGTGAGAGCGGGGCGGCGATCGCCTACCTCAACGTGGTCGGTGGCCAGGACGCACTGGTGTTCGATGGCGCCTCGGTCGTGGCCGACGGCGACGGCACCGTGCACCCGGCCGCGGCGGCATTCACCGACCAGTGGCTGGTGGTGGATTACGACGCGCAGACGCGCCGTTTCCTGCCGCGCGAGTGGATCGACGACGGCGATGAGAGCATGGACGCGCTGGCCTGGCGCGCGGTGACCCGTGGCATCCAGGATTACTGCCGCAAGAACGGCTTCAAGAAGGTGTGGCTGGGTCTGTCCGGCGGCATCGATTCGGCGCTGGTGCTGGCCATGGCGGTGGACGCGCTGGGCGCGGACAACGTCACTGCGGTGCGGCTGCCGTCGCGCTATACCGCCGGCGTGTCCAACGACCTGGCTGCCGAGCAGTGCCGCGCGCTGGGCGTGAAACTGGAAGCGGTGTCGATCGAGCCGGTGTTCGAGGGGCTCATGGCTGCGCTCGGCCCGATGTTCGAAGGGCAGGCTGCCGACGTCACCGAAGAGAACCTGCAGTCGCGCAGCCGCGGCGTGATCCTGATGGCGCTGTCGAACAAGTTCGGCGGGCTGCTGCTGACCACCGGCAACAAGAGCGAGTATGCGGTGGGTTACGCGACCATCTACGGCGACATGTGCGGTGGCTATGCGCCGCTCAAGGACCTGTACAAGACCGAGGTGTTCGGCCTGTCCAAGTGGCGCAACACCGTGGGCGGCGCGCCGGTGATTCCGCCGGCGGTGATCAGCCGCCCGCCCTCGGCCGAGCTGCGCGACAACCAGACCGACCAGGACTCGTTGCCGGCCTACGACGTGCTCGATGGCATCCTGTACCGCTACGTGGACCAGGAGCAGTCGCGCGAGGAGATCGTGGCGGCCGGGTACGCTGCCGACGTGGTGGACCGGGTGCTGCGCCTGGTGCGCACCAGCGAGTGGAAGCGCCACCAGGCCGCCCCGGGTCCGAAGGTGTCGCGGCGCGCGTTCGGGCGCGAGCGCCGGTATCCGATCAGCAACGGCTACAAGGGCTGACCGGCAAGACCGATAGGTGCAGGGGCGCAGTTGGGGGATATCCCCGTGCGGGCCGGTGCCCGCCCTGGCATCCGGGAGGCGCAAGGCACGGTAGAGCCGGCTGCTGGCCCGCTCCCATACCCTCTGCAGCACGCGGAGGAGCCGACCGGCGGTCGGCACTACCGTAAAGAAAAGGTGCTTCGCCTCTATGCGGGGCAGGCAGACGTGTGCTTTGACCCGTTCCAGGCGCGGTGGTCGGTGGGYCGGGCGCTGGACCCCCATGCCCTTTCCGGCGACGCCCCCGGCGTCGGCCTGCGGCCGCCCCGTCCTCCTCCTT
>NZ_JBFULC010000137.1:0-2087 GCF_056400525.1 Stenotrophomonas sp. P5_A9 | reverse complement strand
GTCGAGGGTCGGGGCGCGTGGGTWGGCRGGACCGTCAGGCGCCATGGAKGGCGCCTGCGAGCCCCCAATGGTGGGTTTACGGCGTGTCCTGCCTGCCCATGCGGCCCGACCCAGGGCAGTACCCCTGCAGCAGCGCGCTTCGGCTCTTCAGCTCACCGCTCCAGAACCGAACCCCGTAAAGTCGACCTGGGAGCAACGAACATCCACACCGCGATGGCGGAACACGCGCGCCGGTGCATCTGGATTGTTCAGGGGGGTACGAAACATCGCCGCTCATGTTCACTTTCACGGGGAAGTATCCATGCGTTCGTACAAGTTGCAGCCATTGGCCCGCGCCATCCGCGGAGGCCTGATGGTGTCGGTGCTGGGCATGGTCACGCCCGCGCTGGCACAGCAGGCCAGTTTCGATATTGCCGGGGGGCGTATCGAAGACGCATTGCCGGAGTTCGCGCGACAGGCGGGGATCCAGATCATCAGCCCGGCCGTCGGCGACCGCGAAAAAGCCGCTGCCGTCCCCGCGCTCAAGGGCCAGATGGACGCCCGTCAGGCGCTGGGCCAGCTGTTGGCCGGGACCGGGCTCAGTGTGGCCTCCGATGATGGCCGTACCATTACACTGCGCGCCGATCGTCCGCTGCTCGCCTCCTTGGGTTCGGGCGCGCTGCTGGCTGCGCAGTCCTCGGCCAGCACCGTCGCCGCCGAGCCGCCGCCGGCCGAACCGGCCCGCGATGTGCCGGTCACGCTTGATTCGGTCACTGTCGTCGGCACCCAGATCAAGGGCGCAAAAACCGCTGCCCTGCTGCCGGTCGCCACGCTCCAGGCCGAACAGATCGAGGCCACCGGCGCGGTATCCGGCGACGAGTTGTACCGCTCCATTCCGCAGATGGGCGATGTGTCCTTCAGTGGCACCAACGGCGGCAACAGCTCCAACTACGCACGCGGCGACATCGCCTCGGTCAACCTGCGCGGCCTGGGTGTGGGCAACACGCTGCTGCTGATCAACGGCCGACGCACCGTGGTCCACCCCACCAGCCAGGCCGACGGCAACCTCGTCCCGGTGCTGACCTACAACGCCAATACCGTCCCGGTCGCCAACCTGCGTCGCGTTGAAGTCCTGCTCGACGGCGCGGCGGCCATCTACGGCACCGACGCGGTGGCCGGCGTGGTCAACAACGTGCTGCGCGACGACGTCCACGGCGGCACCATCAGCGTGCAGCGTGGGATCGGCGAGGGCACCAATCTGCGCGATCTGGGCATCAATGGCCTGGTTGGCAGGAATTCCGACGACCTGCGCAGCAATGTCACCCTGGCGTTCAATTACTACACCACCACCGGCCTGAACTCGCTGGACCAGGACTGGACCCGCAGCGCTGACCGCGCCGCCGATTTCGTCGGCACCCCGTTCGAAGGGCTCAGCGGCACCGACAACCGCAACAGCAACAGCCCGTGGGGCAACTTCACCGCGATCGGTCCGCGCGTGCGCCAGGGCACCACCTTCCTGACCACCGCCGCCGGCGCGTTCCATGTACAGCCCGGTACCAACGAAGGCTGCAACGCCAGCCTTGGCCAGGGCCTGTGCGTGCAGTCCGGCAGCAAGGCCACCGCCGGCGCCGACCGTAACCTGTTGGACAACCAGCAGGCGCAGTTCCCGCTGTCGATCACCCCGGACGTGCGCCGGGTCAACCTGTTCCTGACCGGCAAGCATGATTTCGACAACGGCATCACCGCTTTCGGCGAAGCTGGCTGGTACCAGTCGGAGGCGCGCAGCCTGCAATCGGGCGTCAACACCATCGCCGCGCTGCCGATGACCGTGGCTGCCAGCAATTACTGGAACCCCTTCGGTGCCACCCGCCTGCCCGACGGCAGCGTCAACCCGAACCGGCTGGCCAATCTCAACGTCGCCGCAGGCGGTATTCCGGTCAGCATCAGCAGCTACCGCTTCGAGCGTCCTACCCAGATCGAGGTGAAAAACACACAGCTGCGTGCGCTCGGCGGCCTGCGCGGATTCCACTTCGGCTTCGACTGGGAAACGGCGGCGCTGTATTCCAAGGCCAAGGTGGTGGACACCCAGGATGCGGTCAGCATGACCC
>NZ_JBFULC010000136.1:0-2232 GCF_056400525.1 Stenotrophomonas sp. P5_A9 | reverse complement strand
CCCACCCTTTGACWGTGTGCTGGTGCGCAAAGGAWGAGCGGACGCGTTCGCGCCGTTCGCGCCCCTCGAGCCCCTCGAGCCCTACGAGCCATCCGGATCATTCGGATCATTCGCGTGCTGGCGGCAATGCGTTGCTTTTGCCATGGCCACCAGCCMTCTGTCTGGGGCGGGGGTGTGTGGGTTCGCGGGACACGCCGTAAATCCRTCCCTGGAGGCTCGCGTGTGCCATCCATGGCACACGACGGTCCCGCGAACCCACACACCCCCGCCCCAGACAGATGGCTGGTGGCCATGGCAAAAGCAACGCATTGCCGCCAGCACGCGAATGATCCGAATGATCCGGATGGCTCGTAGGGCTCGAGGGGCTCGAGGGGCGCGAACGGCGCGAACGCGTCCGCTCTTCCTTTGCGCACCAGCACACTGTCAAAGGGTGGGTACGGGTGGGTTGGCGGGACCGTCGTGCGCCATGGATGGCGCACGCGAGCCTCCATGGACGGATTTACGGCGTGTCCCGCCAACCCACCCGTACCCGCCAAGCCAGAGCAGGCAAAGACTCGCTGCTGTTGCTGTTGCTGTTGCTGTTGCTGTTGCTGTTGCTGTTGCTGTTGCTTTTACGCTTTTTGCTTCTACGCCGCTCTCAACCCGCAAACCCGCCTTCGGCCAGGTAATCCAGCTCTTCCGGCGTCGGCATCCGCCCCAGCACCGCATTGCGGTGCGGGAAGCGACCGAACCGGCGGATGATGTCGCGGTGCAGCTCGGCGTACTGCAGGTATTCCTTGTCGCCCAGCACATCGAACATCGCCACCGAACGCTCCTGGTCCTGCGGGTCTTCCGAATGCTCGAACGGCAGATAGATGAAAGCGCGCAGCTTGGGCACCAACTGCAGGTCCAGCCCCTCTTCCACCGCGCRCATCGCGTAGTGCCGGGCCAGCCCATCGGTGGCGTAGGAATGGGCGGTATCGCGGAAACAGTTACGCGGAAACTGGTCGAGCAGGATCATCAGCRCCAGCGCGCCATCGGCACTGCCCAGCCAATGCTCGCGTGCACGACGGGCAGCGGCGAAGTGTTCCTCCAGGAACGCCTCGCGGAACCGCGCATCGAACGCGTCATCGCGCGTGAACCATTGCTGTGGGCCGGCATTGCGCCAGAACTCCACGACTTGTGCCGCCACGTCCATTTACTACCCCTGATGGCGGCGCGTCCCCAAGACGCCCGCCGGTGCGATATCCATCACTCGTCAAAGCGCAGGTGGCGGACCGACTTGCCGTTGCGCCGTATAAGCTTAAGCGCCTCGATACCGATCTGGATATGGTTTTCGACGAACTGCGAGCTGACCTTGGCATCGGACGCCTCGGTCTTGACCCCGTCGGGGATCATCGGCTGATCGGACACCAACAGCAATGCACCGATCGGAATGTGGTTGGCAAAGCCGGCTGCGAACAGGGTGGCCGTCTCCATATCGATGGCCATGCAGCGCATCAGCCGCAGCTTTTCCTTGAAGGCCTCATCATGCTCCCAGACCCGACGGTTGGTCGTGTAGACCGTGCCGGTCCAGTAATCGTGGCCCAGATCGCGGATGGTCGTGGACACCGCACGCTGCAGGGCGAAGGCCGGCAGCGCCGGCACTTCCGGCGGCAGGTAGTCGCTGGAAGTGCCCTCGCCGCGGATCGCGGCGATCGGCAGGACCAGGTCGCCCAGCTGGTTCTTGCGCTTGAGCCCACCGCATTTGCCCAGGAACAGCACCGCCTTGGGCATTACCGCCGACAGCAGGTCCATCACGATGGCCGCGTTGGGGCTGCCCATGCCGAAGTTGATCAGGGTAATGTCATCGCTGGTGACGCTGGCCATCGGCCGATCCATGCCCTGCACCGGTGCGCCGGTAAGGTGCGAGAAGGTATGCAGATAGCCGGCAAAGTTGGTCAGCAGGATGTGCTGGCCGAACTGGTCCAAGGGCACGCCGGTGTAACGCGGCAGCCAGTTTTCAACGATTTCCTGCTTGCTCTTCATCCCGCGATGTCCGTCCGGCATTTGGTTCAGTGCGCCTATTCTGGGGATGGAGCAGCAACAAGCAAGCGATAAGTCTTTTCTTCCCAAGGTGGGGAGCGTCTGGTTCCAAGAGCCTTGGCGGACGGTGCACGGCGGTGCGCGTGCGCGTCATGCGGTCCTTGGGGCGTAGGGATCGCGTGGCGTCTCTGATCGGGTCTGTCGCGCGCGTGCGGGCCCCGTCGCGGC
>NZ_JBFULC010000135.1:0-2450 GCF_056400525.1 Stenotrophomonas sp. P5_A9 | reverse complement strand
GCCCGGCGGGGGCGCCACGGCCCCCATTGCGCTGGCCACCGCCACCGCCCGCATCCCGACGGCCGCCGCCGGCCGGGCGCGCATCACGCTCGCCGGGGGCCTTGGCCGGGGCCGGGGTGTCATCCAGGCGCCGGGTCAGGGCGATGCGCTTGCGCGCCACGTCCACCTCCAGCACCTTGACCTTGACGATGTCGCCGGCCTTGACCACGTCGCGCGGATCCTTGACGTAGGTATCCGACAGCGCCGAGATGTGGATCAGACCATCCTGGTGCACGCCGATGTCGACGAAGGCACCGAACGCGGCCACGTTGCTGACCACGCCTTCCAGGATCATCCCGACCTTGAGGTCCTTGAGCTCTTCCACGCCATCGGCGAAGCGCGCGGCCTTGAACTCGGGGCGTGGATCGCGGCCCGGCTTTTCCAGTTCCTTGAGGATGTCACGCACGGTCGGCACGCCGAAGGTGGCGTCGGTGAACTGCTCGGCCTTGAGCCCGCGCAGGAAGCTGCCATCGCCGATCAGCGCCTTGATCGGGCGCGCGGTGGCGGCCACGATGCGCTCGACCACCGGGTAGGCTTCGGGATGCACCGAGGAGGCGTCCAGCGGCTGGTCACCATCGGCGATGCGCAGGAAGCCGGCGCACTGTTCGAAGGTCTTGTCGCCCAGCCGCGGCACCTTGAGCAGGTCCTTGCGGCGCTTGAACGGACCGTTGTCATCGCGATGGCGGACGATGTTCTCGGCCACGGTCGAGGACAGCCCGGATACCCGCGACAGCAGCGCGGCCGACGCAGTATTGACGTGCACGCCCACCGCGTTGACGCAGTCCTCCACGCGCGCATCCAGCGCGCGCGCCAACCGGTACTGGTCCACGTCGTGCTGGTACTGGCCAACGCCGATCGCCTTCGGATCGATCTTGACCAGTTCGGCCAGCGGGTCCTGCAGGCGGCGGGCGATCGACACCGCGCCGCGGATGGACACGTCCAGGTTCGGGAATTCCCTGGCCGCGAATTCCGAAGCCGAGTACACCGATGCACCGGCCTCGCTGACCACGATCTTCTGCACCTTCGTATCACCCAGTGCCTTGATCACCTCACCGGCCAGCTTGTCGGTTTCGCGGCTGGCGGTGCCGTTGCCGATCGCGATCAGATCCACGTTGTGCTGCACGCACAGCTGTTTGAGGGTGTGCAGCGACTGGTCCCACTGGCGGCGCGGTTCGTGCGGGTAAATGGTGTCGGTGGCCACCAGCTTGCCGGTCGCATCGACCACGGCGATCTTGCAGCCGGTGCGGATACCCGGGTCCAGGCCGAGCACCGCCTTGGGGCCAGCCGGTGCGGACAGCAGCAGGTCCTTGAGATTGTCGCCAAACACCGCGATCGCCTCGGCCTCGGCCTTCTCGCGGGCCTGGTTGAACAGATCCAGCAGGAGGTGCATGTGCAGCTTGGCGCGCCAGGTCATGCGGCACGCATCCAGCAGCCAGCGGTCGCCGGGCCGGCCTGCGTCGCGGATGCCGGCGTTGTGGGCCACCCGGCCTTCGCCGTATTGGTGACCGGCCTCGGCGTCGGGGCCGGGGTCCAGTTCCAGGAACAGGATTTCCTCGCGCCGCGCGCGGAACAGCGCCAGCAGGCGGTGCGAGGGAATCTTCGCCAGCGATTCGGCGTGTTCGAAGTAATCGCGGTACTTGGCGCCCTGCTCTTCCTTGCCCTCGGCCACGCGCGCCCGGATCACCCCGTTCTCGCCCAGCCAGGTACGCAGTTCGCCGACCAGCGCGGCATCTTCGCCCCAGCGCTCCATCAGGATCGCGCGGGCGCCTTCCAGCGCGGCCTTGGTGTCGGCCACGCCCTTGTCGGCATCGACGAAGGTGGCACCGAATACCTGCGGATCCAGGCCCGGATCGGCCAGCAGGCCATCGGCCAGCGGCTCCAGCCCGGCTTCGCGCGCGATCTGCGCACGGGTGCGGCGCTTGGGCTTGTACGGCAGGTACAGATCCTCCAGCCGCGACTTGGTGTCCGCACCGAGGATCTCGTTGCGTAGTTCGTGGCTGAGTTTGCCCTGCTCTTCGATGCTGGACAGCACCGCGGCGCGGCGGTCTTCCAGCTCGCGCAGGTAAGTCAGGCGGCTTTCCAGGTTGCGTAGCTGGGTGTCGTCCAGGCCGCCGGTGACTTCCTTGCGGTAGCGGGCGATGAACGGGACGCTGGCGCCTTCGTCCAACAGGGCGATGGCGGCACGTGCCTGGGCTGGCTGGGCACCGATTTCATCGGCGATGGTCTGGGCGATCTGCTGGGCGAGCTTGATGTCAGGCATTGCTTCCGGCCGGAGCCGCAGTACGGAAAGACCCGATTGTGGCAACGCCGGGCGGCGGGGGGAAGGCGTTGACAGCACGCGCCTAACCTGTCGCCGTAAGGTAGTGCCGGCCGCTGGCCGGCTATACGTGCCGTTGGGGATTGCCTGGAGC
>NZ_JBFULC010000134.1:0-2744 GCF_056400525.1 Stenotrophomonas sp. P5_A9 | reverse complement strand
CATTTTTTCTGAAAGCGACCCACCGCAGATCCCGCCGCGTTGGTTGCAGAAGCAAGCAATGGCAAGGTTTCCGCTTGAGGCACACACATTGCGCGTCAGTACGCCCGCGTATCGGGAAAGTTCGAGGTCACAGTTTTAAAAGGGGCGCAAATGCGGCCCATAGCCCGGTRGTGCCGGCCGCTGGCCGGCAKCRCRTAACGCCGGAACGGCCTGRTGTATYGGCGTGGGAAGGAATGCGAGGAGCCGGCCAGCGGCCGGCACTACCGGGCTATGGGCCGCATTTGCGCCCCTTTTAAAACTGTGACCTCGAACTTTCCCGATACGCGGGCGTACTGACGCGCAATGTGTGTGCCTCAAGCGGAAACCTTGCCATTGCTTGCTTCTGCAACCAACGCGGCGGGATCTGCGGTGGGTCGCTTTCAGAAAAAATGTGACATGGAACACTCAAGTTAGGACCGCCCAGCGCCGTTATCCCGAGAGAGCGATGACGCCATCGTCACGCGGCCCCGCCCCATCCGCACTCGCAACGCCTTTCGCCCAGCACCCCACGGCTGTGCGCCACCGCCCTGCCCGGAGTTCACACCATGAAGTGGTTCCACAATCTGCCCATCGCCCGAAAGCTGGCGGTGGGGTTTACGCTCACGACCCTGATGACCGTCATCCTGGGCGTATTCGCCCTGGTCCGCCTCAACGGCGCCAATGCAGAACTGGCCGCCATGGCCGGCAACAACATCCCAACCCTTCAGCACCTGGGCGAAGCGCGCGCGGTGCTGGGGGAGTTCCGCACCTACGAACTGGCCCAGGTCAGCATGCTCGACCAGCCGGACAAGGTCGCCGATTACAACAAGCGCATGGACGACTCGGCCAAGCTGGTCCGCGATGAGCTGGCCGCCTATGCCGCACTGCCGGCCAATGATCGCGAGCGCGCGTTGTATGCCAAGGTCGCCGCCGACACCGACGCCTACTTCCGCGCCAACACCGACCTGCGCGCTGCCGTGGCCGCTGGCGACGCCGCCGCCGCCCGCGACATCTCCGACAACAAATCGCGTCCGGCGCGGCGCCAGCTGTTCGAGGATCTCAAAGCGCTCGGCATATACAGCAACAGCCTCATGGCCGGCCGCATCGATGCGGCCAACGCCACCCACCGCACCAGCGTGACCGCGATCATCGCCTGCATGGTGCTGCTGTCGCTGGTTGCCGCCGCCCTGGCCTTCGTCATCTCGCGCGTGATCACCCGTCCGCTGTCGCAGGCCGTGCATGCCATCAAATCGGTCGCCCGGGGCGACCTCAGCGTCAGCACCCGCGCCACCAGTACCGATGAAGTCGGGCAGATGCTGGTGGCCACCGGCGAGATGACCAGCATGCTGCGCCGCTACTCGGATGAAACCCGTCAGATGTCGGCCATGCACGCCGGCCCGGACATCTCCCACCGCATGCCGGTGGACTTCCCGGGCGTCTACGGCGAACTGGCGGTGGGCACCAACACGGTAGTGTTCGACCACCTGGACGCGATCAAGGACGCCATCGCCGTACTCAACCAGTACGCGGCCGGCGACCTGTCGCAGAATGCGCGCCGCCTGCCGGGCAGCCGCGCGATCCTGCACGAATCGATGGACGCGGCCAAGGCCAGCCTGCTGGCGATCAACACCCAGATCCAGTCGCTGGCCCAGGCGGCAGCCGCGGGCGATTTCAGCCAGCGTGGCGATGCGCTGCGCTTCGATCACGATTTCCGGGTGATGATCGAACACCTCAACACCATGATGGAAGTGGCCGACGGCAACCTGTCCCAGCTCTCGCACCTGCTGCAGGCGATTGCCAATGGCGACCTGACCGCACGCATGCAGGGCCAGTTCCACGGCGTGTTCGCCAGCATGCGCGACGACGCGAACTCCACCGTCGCCCAGTTGACCCAGATCGTCGGTCGCATCCAGCAGGCCTCCTCGAGTATCAGCACGGCGGCCGGCGAGATCGCCTCGGGCAACAACGACCTGTCGCGTCGTACCGAGCAGCAGGCCGCCAACCTGGAAGAGACCGCCGCCTCGATGGAGGAGCTCACCTCCACCGTGCGCCAGAACGCCGAGCACGCCCGTCAGGCCAACCAGCTGGCGATCGGCGCGCATGGCGTGGCCTCGCAGGGTGGCGAAGTGGTCGGCCGCGTGGTCAGTACCATGCATGAAATCGATGCGTCCTCGCGTCGTATCGCCGACATCATCACCGTCATCGACGGCATCGCCTTCCAGACCAACATCCTGGCGCTGAACGCCGCGGTGGAAGCGGCACGTGCCGGCGAACAGGGTCGTGGCTTTGCCGTGGTGGCCTCGGAAGTGCGCACCCTGGCCCAGCGCTCGGCCAGCGCCGCCAAGGAGATCAAGGGCCTGATCGATGAATCGGTCGGCAAGGTCGCCGAGGGCTCGGCACTGGTCAACCAGGCCGGCCAAACGATGGGCGAGATCGTCGCCTCGGTGCAGCGGGTGACCGACATCATGGCCGAGATTTCGGCGGCCTCGCAGGAGCAGTCGGCGGGCATCGAACAGGTCAACCAGACCATCACCCAGATGGACGAGACCACCCAGCAGAACGCGGCCCTGGTCGAAGAAGCCACCGCCGCCGCGCGCTCGATGGAAGAGCAGGCCGGCCACCTCACCGACGCGGTGTCGCTGTTCAAGCTGGACGGTCAGTCCGCGCCGTCGGCCAGCGCGGCAGTCGCGGCCGCCCGCGCCCCGGCCGCCGCCGTACCGCACCGC
>NZ_JBFULC010000133.1:0-2747 GCF_056400525.1 Stenotrophomonas sp. P5_A9 | reverse complement strand
GGCAGGCCGCTGGCGACCAGGCCGGCGACCACGCCACCGGCGGCGGCGCCCTGCACGAACAGGCGGCGCGACGGCATGGGCAGGCTGCCCRGGCCGGGTGTGTTGGGGAAAGACATTGCAACTCCGAATCGGATCCGAATGGCACACGGGTGCCGTCACACCGCGCACGCAACGGCGTGCACGGCATCGCATCGCACTGGCGCTCGCGATGAGCGCCGGATCAGGCGATCGGAGGCCGGGTGATGCGGTCCAGCGGCGGCGTCGGCAGCGACGGGCGCGTAGGGCTGGTCGGTACCAGCGACAACGGCGGCGGGCTGGGAATCCAGCTGATCGCCGCGGTCAGGCTGGGGTGCTGCGCGCAGTTGCGCAGGCAGTCCTTGATCTTGCAGTGATCGCCGTCGTGCGGCGCCTGCGCGGCGGCGCCATCGGCGACGCTGGCGGTGTGATCGTGGTGGCGCGTCGGGGCCGGGGCGTCGCCGTGGCAGGGCGGCGCGGGTGCGGCGGCCACCGGGGCCGCCATCGCCAACGCCATCGGTGCGGCCATGGCCACGTTCAGCCCGTTGAGCAACAGGCTGAGCATCAGGACCACGCGCAGGAGGAGGGAGCCGGCGGACATGCGGCTTACCCTAGCGCCAAACCGGTGCGCCTGCACCTGCGGCTGAACGCGATATTCAAGTCTGGAGACGGCTCCGTCGGGGCGCGTGCCTGCATCAGCCTTCTTCGCGGACGATATCCACCAGCCGCTCGCCGTAGCGGGCCAGCTTGGTGCCGCCGATGCCACCCACCCGGCCCAGGGCATCGATGCTGGTCGGGCGCTGTTCGGCGATGTTGCGCAGGGTGCTGTCGTGGAAGATGACGAAGGCCGGCACGTTCTGTTCCTTGGCCAGTTCGGCGCGCAGGCTGCGCAGCGCGTTGAACAGGGCCAGGTCCTCGGGCAGCACGGACAGGCCGGTCCGCTGGCCGCTGCGGTCGCGTTCGCGGGTCTTGGGGCTCTCCCGTCGCATCATGACCTTGCGCTGGCCCTTGAGCACCTCGCGGCTGCCGTCGGTGAGGCGCAGGCCGCCGTAGGCTTCGCTGTCCACTTCGAGCAGGCTGGCGGCGACCAGTTGCCGGAACACGCTGCGCCATGTGCGGGCGTCGAGGTCCTTGCCGATGCCGTAGGTGCTCAGTTCGGTATGCCCGAACTGGCGGATCTTGTCGTTCTCGCCGCCACGCAGGATGTCGATCAGGTGGCCAACGCCGAAGCGTTGGCCGCTGCGGTAGACGCAGCTGAGTGCCTTCTGCGCGGCAACGCTGGCATCCCAGGCGTCTGGCGGGACCAGGCAGTTGTCGCAGTTGCCGCAGGGCTGCGGGTAGGTTTCCCCGAAGCCGGCGAGCAGCACCTGGCGGCGGCACTGCATGGATTCGCAGTAGCCGAGCAGGTGGTCGAGCTTGGAGCGTTCCAGGCTTTTGCGTTCTTCACCGGCTTCGGACTGCTCGATCATCTGCTTGAGCAGCACGACATCGCCCAGGCCATAGCAGAGCCAGGCTTCGGCAGGCTCGCCGTCGCGGCCGGCACGGCCGGTTTCCTGGTAGTAGCCTTCCATGGACTTGGGCAGGTCGGTGTGGGCGACGAAGCGGACGTCGGGTTTGTCGATGCCCATGCCGAAGGCGATGGTGGCGCACATGACGATGCCGTCCTCGCGCAGGAAGCGGCGCTGGTTGGCGGCGCGTACTTCGGCGGGCAGGCCGGCGTGGTAGGGGAGGGCGTTGAGACCTTCCTTGCACAGGAATTCGGCGGTTTCCTCGACCTTGCGCCGCGACATGCAGTAGACGATGCCGGCTTCCTGGCGGTGGACCTTGAGGAAGTCGAGCAGCTGGCGCTTGGCGTTGTCCTTCTGGACGACGGTGTAGCGGATGTTGGGCCGGTCGAAGGAGCTGACGAAGTGCTGGGCGCCGGTGAGGTCGAGCCGCTCGGCGATTTCGCGCTGGGTGGGCGGGTCGGCGGTGGCGGTGAGGGCGATGCGCGGGACGTCGGGCCAGCGTTCGTGAAGGACGGTGAGCTGGCGGTACTCGGGGCGGAAGTCGTGGCCCCATTGGGAGACGCAGTGGGCTTCGTCGATGGCGAACAGGGCGATGGTGCTGCGCGAGAGCAGCGACAGGAAGCGTCCGGTGAGCAGGCGTTCGGGGGCGACGTAGAGCATGTCCAGTTCGCCGGCGAGCAGGTCGCGTTCGACCCGGGCAGCGGTTTCGCCATCGAGGGTGGAATTGAGGTATTCGGCGCGCACGCCGAGCTGGCGCAAGGCTTCGACCTGGTCCTGCATGAGCGCGATCAGCGGCGAGATGACGATGCCGGTGCCGTCGCGGAGCATGGAGGGCACCTGGTAGCACAGCGACTTGCCGCCGCCGGTGGGCATCAGTACGAGCGCGTCATTGCCGGCAGCGACATGTTCGACGATCGCCTGCTGCGGACCGCGGAATTCGTCGTAACCAAAGATGCGGCTGAGCAGGTCGTGCGCGGGGCGGGAAGACATCGGACTAGTTTACCCCGCCGGGCGGTCTGGCCGGGTCCGCCAACAGTGGATCGGTGGGTAGGGCTTTGCCCGTAGGCTCTCGAAGCCGAAGCCGAAGCCGAAGCCGAAGCCGAAGCCGAAGCCGAAGCCGAGGCACATGGCTTCCTTGCTGGTGGTTGGCGCGGGGTGGGTGGGTTGGCGGGACACGCCGTGAACCCATCCATGGGGGCTCGGTGTTGCCATCCATGGCAACAC
>NZ_JBFULC010000132.1:0-2785 GCF_056400525.1 Stenotrophomonas sp. P5_A9 | reverse complement strand
GATTCGGTTGGGCATTCCACCTGAACCCCGCGCCGTTGGCGCGCCCAACGCGGCCGCCGGTGGCGACCGCGTTCCGCGCATTCCACCTAAACCCCGCGCCGTTGGCGCGCCCCCTTTAACAAAAAGGGGGCTTTTCTCCAGATGGGGTGTCGGTGGTACCAACCAGCGGTCGGCACCTGCCGGAGTCACAGCGGTGGCGGTATTGAGTGACCGTTGGTCGGTGGGTCGGTGGGTCGGTGGGCCGGTGCGGTGCTCAGGCCTCGCCGAAATGTGCGTCTTCCATGGTCATCAGCGGGGCGGCGCCGGACTGGATCGCGGCGGCGTGGCTGAGGGTGCGCGGGAGGACACGGGCGAAGTAGAAGCGGGCGGTTTCGCGCTTGGCCTGCTTGAACGCCTCGCTCTGCGCGGAGGCATCGGCGGCGGCGACGCTGCGGGCCCACCAGTAGGCCAGCACCACGTAGCCCGAATAGAACAGGTAGTCGAAGCTGGCCGCGCCCAGTTCCTCGGGGTTGCCGGCGGCGCGCTGCAGGGTGGCCATCGTGAGCTTGCCCCATTCGTCGGCCTTGGCGCGCAGCGGGGCGATGAATTCGGCCAGCGCTTCGTTGCCTTCATTGGCCTTGGCGAAGGTTTCGATCTCGGCCAGCATCAGCTTCAGCCCGGCGCCCTGGCTGGAGGCGGTCTTGCGTCCGATCAGGTCCAGCGCCTGGATGCCGGTGGTGCCTTCGTAGAGGGTAGTGATGCGCGCGTCGCGGGCCAACTGCTCCATGCCGTGTTCACGGATGTAGCCGTGGCCGCCGAAGCACTGCAGGGCGTTGTAGGTGTTTTCGATGCCCCATTCGGTCTGGCAGGCCTTGGAGATCGGGGTCAGGAAGCTCACCAGGGTGTCGGCGCGCTCGCGCTCGCCGGCATCCTCGGCGTGGTGGGCAACATCGACCAGCGTGGCTGCGTGCAGGGCCAGCAGGCGGCTGCCTTCGACCAGCGACTTGATGGTGAGCAGCATGCGGCGTACGTCCGGGTGGACCAGGATCGGGTCGGCCGGCTTTTCCGGGTTTTTCGGGCCACTCAGCGAACGCGACTGCAGGCGCTCGCGGGCGTACTTGAGCGCGTTCTGGTAGGCGCGCTCGGACAGGCCGATGCCCTGCAGGCCGACGCCGAGGCGCGCGGTGTTCATCATGGTGAACATCGCCTGCAGGCCCTTGTGCGGCTGGCCGACGAGGTAGCCTTGGGCACCGTCGAAGTTCATCACGCAGGTAACCGAGCCCTTGATGCCCATCTTGTGTTCGATCGAGCCGCAGCGCAGCGCGTTGCGTTCGCCGACCTTGCCGCCGCGGTCGACCTTGAACTTGGGGGTGACGAACAGCGAGATGCCCTTGGCGCCGGCCGGTGCGTCGGGCAGCTTGGCCAGTACCAGGTGGACGATGTTGTCGGTGAGGTCGTGCTCGCCGGCGGTGATGAAGATCTTGGTGCCGGTGATGGCGTAGCTGCCATCGGCGTTGGGCTCGGCCTTGGTCTTGAGCAGGCCCAGGTCCGTGCCGCAGTGCGGTTCGGTCAGGCACATGGTGCCGGTCCAGCGGCCCTCGATCAGCGGCTTGAGGAAGGCGTCCTGCTGCCAGGCTTCGCCGTGCTGCTTGAGCGCTTCGATGGCGCCGTGGGAGAGCAGCGGGAAGTTGCCCCAGGCCAGGTTGGCGGCGTTGATCATTTCATTGAGCGGCACGCCCAGGGTGTGCGGCAGGCCCTGGCCGCCAAGTTCTGGCGCCGCGGTGAGGCCGGTCCAGCCGCCCTCGACGAACTGTGCGTAGGCCTGCTTGAAGCCCGGCGGCGTGGTCACTTCGCCGGTGGCCTGGTCGAGCGCGCAGCCGATTTCGTCACCGACGCTGTTCAGCGGTGCCAGCACGGTGGTGCTGAAGCGACCGGCTTCCTCGAGCACGGCGTCGACCACGTCGGCGGTGGCGTCGGCAAAGCCGAGGCGGGCGAACAGCGGTTCGACCTTGAGCACGTCATGCAGGGCGAAACGGATATCGGAAAGCGGTGCGGTGTAGCTGCTCATCGTCAGGTCTCGATCAGGTGCAAAGGGATACGGGAAGTGCGCCGGTCAGCGCAGCACGCCGGGCAGGCCGGGGGCCTGGTTGAGGGTGCTGTGGTTGTCGACGTCGAAGCTGCGTTGTTTCTTTTCCTGCGGGGTGGCGCTGACCGTGCCCTTGAGCGCGTAGGCGAGGGTACGGTTGCCGGCGAGGGCATCGGCGACGACCAGGCGGGCGTTGGAGCTGGGCTGCAGCTGCACGTTGATGACGTCGGCGGAGACGCCACCGATGGACAGGGCGGGGCGGGTGGTGAGGGTGCCGGCCGCTTCGTCGCCGACGCTGAGGGTCAGGCTGACGCTGTCGAAGGTCATGGGCATGGAGCTGAAGTTCTGCAGCCGCAGGGCGATATCCCAACCGCCGTCGGCGCGTACGGTGAGCTGCTGGACGCTGGCGGCCGGGGGCGAGACGCGCTTGACGACGCCGCTGTTGCAGGCGGCCAGGGCCAGGGCGGTGCCGGCGAGCAGGGCGACGGTGAGGGCGGTACGGAGGCGGTGGTGCATGGGCGCAATCCTTGGGCGGGTGCTGCGTGGGTCAAAGCATACTACGGCGTATGGTGGTTGTGCCGGCGTTGAGGTCGGTGTTGTAAAGGGTAGTGGGTGTGGGGGTTGGATTGTTTTTTTCGAGGCCAAAGCCAAGGCCGGAGCCAGGGCCGGAGCCAGGGCCGGAGCCAGCGCGGCTTCCGGGTTGCTGGGGGAGGGTGGGGC
>NZ_JBFULC010000131.1:0-2844 GCF_056400525.1 Stenotrophomonas sp. P5_A9 | reverse complement strand
TTGATCACCTGTTCGATGTCTTTTCTAATCTGCCGTAGCGCGCGTGTTCCGCCCCCTTGTCGAGCATCAAACTCCGCGCAGGCTCGTTCCCCTAAACCATCAGCGCCCACTTTGCGGGCAGACATCAGCAAGTGGACGTGGTGGTTGCGTTGATCGCCCTGTTTGCTCGGCTTATGCACAGCCACGAGGACAGCGACTTGAAAGCGATCCACTAGGAGTTGCCCCAGCGCAAGAGCGAGCTCTTGGCGCTGATCAGCAGATAGGCTATGGGGGAGAGACACTTCGATCTCCCGGCAGACCCTGGCATTCAGGCGCGTTTCGGCAGCCTCATTGGCGTTCCAGAACTTCTTGGCATCCAAGCACCAACTGGGAGCGCCTCTGGGCGCGAGCATCTGGTGGAAGGCCACGCCGTGACGTCGCGAGTAGTTATGACCGAGGCCAGTGCCGACATCGAGGACGTCAAAGCCAGCTCGGTAGGCCGCTGCTGCGACTGACGAGTCCCCCTTTCCGCGGCTGAAAGATTTCATGGTTGCGTGGTAGATCGCCATCTTGAAGCTCCTAGATTGATTTGAAAATCCAGGAAAAGGGCGAAACATTTCTTGTCTAGGCCTAAATAGCAGGCAATTTTGAGCGCTTGGTCACAGGGTTTCTCGCTTTGTTGATCGGCGAAAGCGGATCGACGAGGTGGCCCAGCCACCGCAAAAAGCGCCGACAGGCGCCGCACGGAATTTGCGGAGCAAAATCCATAAGTGCGCTCTTGCCTTAAAATTTGGCAATCCCCTAACAGCCCCCTAAAGGATCTTAAATTATTTGGGGCCCACTTCTTTTTTATTCCTCCTACGTAAAAATTTCTTAAAGTAGGAAAGAAGCAGTTGCTGCTCAAATGTGGGGAGCTTGGAATAAATAATAATCAAATCTTGCAGATCGTCATCATTAGCGAAAAACGCAGCCAAAGGCATCTCCAGAGCCTCGGCCAGACGCTGAGCAGTCCGCAGATCACACTCGTTGACGCCTTTTTCATACCGATTGATGCGTGTGCGGGCCACGTCAGGGCCTACCCCTGCGGCCACGCCTAAGGCCTCCTGCGTGAGCCCTGCCCTCAGKCGTGCTTCGCGTAGGCGATGAGCAAAGATCAGACGAGCGTCTTCCGAATCCAAAACTAGACCGCTGGCAGGCAATGTGATGAACGAGCATGGCGCTTCTCTCTTGTGCTGTCTGTTACTTTTTCAGTAACATCAAGCCTAGTCAAGATCAAGGGCCATAGACGCACTCTTTCCGCCCTGGTCACCGGTCTCTTTCCCGAACTCAGCCCAAGGAAATCCCATGTCTAAGGTTCGCATTGCCGTCATCGGTGCGTTGATCGCCTGCCTGGCAGCTTGCTCAGGTGGCGGCCCGTCCCATGACGACCGTCAGAACGCGTTCTTGCAATACGTAAAAGACAACAGCAATGACAAGGCCAAGATCAGGGAATTCCAAAGCGGCGAGTGCGTCAAGGCCGAGGGCGCACCGAGCTACAACTGCTCCGTATCGAGCCAGGTCATGGCCATGGAACGGGACTTCGGCCATGAGATGGACGGGGTCTACACGTTCACCGAAGTAGGCGGTGCTTGGAAGATCACTGGCCGGGTCCAGTAGTTCCCCCACCGATCTGACCGCTCCCCCTAACTCCCAGGACATCCAATGACCGTTGGCACCTTTCTCCTTTTGCTTGTCTTGTGCGCAGCCGTGCTGGTCGCCATCGGTGTCAATCAGGCTCTTCGATTCCGCAGTCAGCGGGAGGCCTTTGGCCGAGAATTTGAACGCTCCTACTTTGGAGGGCAAGGCGGCTTGGCGATCTCAGTCGAGCGTTCGAGGTTGAAGATCCGTGCTCGCAATGCAGTCAAGATCTACCCGTTGGCGAATGTGCGCTCGTGGGAGAAGCATTGGCACAACTCAAAGTGTCAGGGGACGCTGACTGTGAGTGTCCGGGATACGGATCACCCCGTGTGGTCCATCCCGTTCCAAAGCGAGAACGAGATGAACCAGTGGTATGAGATCCTGAATCAAGCGGTCAACGAAGGTGGGAAGCCGTGATCCCGATTTGCAGGCAACGCTCGATCTTGACCGCAATGAATTTTGTGCTACGAATCGGGGAACGCCACTACTCGGATTCCTCGCCATCATGGACATGGCCAGTCACTCCGCACCTCTACTCGACGAACAAGAAGCGCAGCGTCGCCAGACCAATGTAGAAAGCTGGATTTCGCAGCAGAACGCCGCTGGATTCGGAGTGGACCAGCACATGGCAACGGCGCTCAATTCCTATCTTGAGGGCCTTGTGTCCCTACCTGAGCTATTGACTGAGCTTCGCCGTCCATACCTGCACTGATCTCTCTATCACTCAGAGAGCCTGCTAACGGAGACGGCGCAAGCTCGATGCCGCTCGCAACCGCGTTGATCGCTCCGACGCCTTTGTCTCGGCGCGCCTGCTCAGATGTGTGCCCCTCAGGGATTGCCACAAGGCTGCCTGCCTTACGGTAGTGCTCCAAGAGCTGCTCAAAGCTCGCCAACCCTTTCACGAAGATCCTCTCATCTCGACGCACTGCAATTCGCTGGCTCAGTTCACTGCGATCTGCCTTCGCCTGAGCGGTGCTGTGGGCGGAATGGGAATGAATGCGGTCGGAGATCATGGCGCGTATCCACTCAATCTCGCCTTTGCCGTTGATACGCCCGTCCAGGACTCGCGTCTTGGCTGCCAGCCCAGAGGCCTCCATGCGCCTAGTGGTCGCCAACAGATGAGCGTAGAAGTAGCGAGGATCGTCCTTGGTTGGCCGGTGATGGCTCGCTTGTAGCGCAAAGCCATAT
>NZ_JBFULC010000130.1:0-2851 GCF_056400525.1 Stenotrophomonas sp. P5_A9 | reverse complement strand
CGGTCGACTCTACCGGGTTGGGGTGGTCGCACAGTCGACCAACGGTCGACTCTACCGGGTTGGGGTGGTCGCGCGGCCGACCAACGGTCGGCTCTACCGGTAATGCACTGCCGTCGGCAGGCGTCGCGTTACAGCGCGCTCGCCGGTCGCACCTTCAACACCGCCTCTTCGGCCGCGCAATCCCGCGCGGAATGCAGCCCCGCCTTGCGCGCGGCGGCGATCTCCTTGCGCGCGGCCAGCAGGTCCTTGTTGAACGCGGCGTTGTCGTGCAGTCGTGCCACCGCGGCGGCGCCCATGAAGCGACCTTCCAGGATGTCGCTCTGCCAGTGCACGTTGCACACCAGGCGGCTCTCGCCGTAGTTGCGGCCGCGCGCCTGGATGGCGTCGGCGCGATCGGGGACGATCTCGGACAGTATCAGCGCCCAGGTCCAGCCGATCGACGTGTGGCCGGACGGATAGGAGCCATTGCCGCGCAGGTCCTTCTCGTCTTCCGGCGAGCAGGTCGGCTCGTTGTTGACCATGAACGGACGCGCGCGCTGGTAGTGCTTCTTGGCCGTGCGGGTGGCGGCACTGGCATCGATCCGGCTGCGCTCGAGCAGGCGGTACAACGCCGGGGTCTTCACTGCATCCACGTCCACGTCGATGGCGCAGGAGAACTGGTTGGCACCGGCCGGGAAGCCCAGTTCGGCGTCGCGATGGGCCTGCGCGAAGCGCGGGCTGCCGCGCAGCGCTCGGGCTTGGCGACTGACCTGTTCGTCCAGCGCGAAGCCGGCCGAACCGGCCGCCGGCGGTGCGGGCACCAGTGCCAGGCTGTCCGGCACGGCATCCGACGGCAGGTAGCCGGTCGCCTTGGTGGTCACCGAAGCTTCCACCGCCGTCGCCCCGGGCGCAGCCGTCGTCGCACAGCCTGCCAGGGTCGCCAGCAGGGCGGTGGCCAGCAGCGGGCGCAGAAGTGCAGGAGCGCGCAGGGACGAAGGCATCGGCAGGTCTCGAAGAGGGGAGAGCCGCATGATCGCAGCTTCACCTGGCCGCGACAGTGGCCGTTGGTCATGTGGCCAGATCCGGCACGGCCGGCGCTTGGATAACGGAAACCCGCTACTGGTTCACGGTTTTCAATGGAGGCGCGACATAGTTTCGCCAAAGGCGCCATCACTCGTCATATCTCTATGGATAGATGCACTACATGGCAACGCGGTAGCGCCGGTCATCAGGGGGATCACCTGCAAGGGAGCAAAACGGATGCGAAGCAACGCGGGAAGGACGGGCGGTGGACTCGCCCTGGGCTTGATGCTGGCGTGCGGGAGCGTGCACGCGGCCGATGTGGTGGGGGTGGCGTTCGTGCACGGCACCGGCAAACAGACCGATGCGCGCACGGACTACTGGCAACCGGCGATCATCGACACCGTGCGCCAGGGGCTGCCTGACAGCAGCAACTACACGGTGGTGAACTGCGATTTCGAACAATACATGTGGAAGCCCGAAGCGGCCGGCTGCCTGGCCGGGCAATTGACCAGCTTCATCAACACCCGGGGCATCACCAGGCTGGTGGTGATCACCCATTCCAACGGCGGCAACGTGGTGCGCTGGATCCTGTCCAATCCCACCTACGACAGCCGCTATCCAAAACTGATCCAGACCATCAGCAAGGTCACCGCGCTGGCGCCGTCCTCGGCCGGCACGCCGCTGGCCGATGCCGCGCTCAACGGCAACACCTTCGAGACCTCGGTGGGCTGGCTGCTGGGCTACAAGAGCGATGCCGTGCGCCAGCAGCAGGTGGGGCACATGGCCACCTACAACGCACAGAATCTGTACGGCACCGCCGGGCGGCCGGCGTTGCCGAAGACCTTCCGCGTGGTGGTCGGCTCGGACGTGGAATCGGCGGTGTGGGACAGCAACAGCTACTGCGGTGGCTACGCGCAGAACGTGGGCCTGGAGTTCACCCAGAACTGGTTGAACAGCTGCTCCGATGGGTTCCTGGAATGCAGCAGCCAGAAGGCCGCCGGCAGCCTGTGGTTCACCGACAAGGCGCGCACCAAGGGCGCCGAACCGCTGAGCCACAACCAGAGCCGCCGCGAGTGCTTCGGCCTGGGCACGATCCTGCGCAACGACCTGACCCTGTGAGGAGTACACCATGACGTCAAGACTGATGATTGCCGCCGCCGTCGCCGCGGCGATGGTGGCACTGCCCCTGCAGGCCGCACAGCCGTTGCTGCCGGCGCGCAGCAGCGACCAGGTGGCACCGCGCGTGGAAACCGCGCCGCTTTCCGGCGATGCCATCGAACGTGCGCCGGTGACCTTTGCCTGGGCCCTGGATCCGACGCAGGCATTGGCCGCCCCCGTCCCGTTCGTGGCCAGCAGCCGCAGCTACTGGGAGATGGTGGATGCCGTCACGTTGCAGCGTGGCCTGGACCTGCCGCTGACCGCCCCCGATGCGGTTATCCAGGTCAGCCCGGTACAGGGCGCGCGCGCATTGGCGCCGGAGCAGTGGGAGGTCCGCGATCCGGCCGGGGTGCTGGCGGTGGACAAGGTAGTCGACGCGCAGCAGTTGCGTGCCGCGGGCATGCGCGTGGGGCAGGGCAGCGCGATGGTGCGCACCGGCAGCAGTGCGGCGGTGGGCAACTACCGGCTGCAGAGTGCGCAGGCCCAGGGCCGCTACGTGGTGCAGGTGCTGGAACCCAACAGTACGTTTGCACTGCAACTGCAGGCCGACCGCCAGCAGGTCCTGGCCGGCGGCAGCGTGGCACTGACCGCGCGGTTGCTCGATGACGGCGGCAGCGCCGCGCTGGCCACCGGCAGGGCCACGGCACGCGCGCTGCCGGCCGGCGGCGAGGCATTGCTGGTGGCGCCCGAC
>NZ_JBFULC010000129.1:0-3015 GCF_056400525.1 Stenotrophomonas sp. P5_A9 | reverse complement strand
GGACACGCCGTGAATCCATCCCTGGAGGCTCGTGGGCGCCATCCATGGCGCCCAACGGTCCCGCCAACCCACCCGCCCCGACCCCTGACAGTTTTTCGGGCCTTTTGGTGAAAGCGGTGGAGCGGTGGAGCGGTGGAGCGAAGCGAAACTATTGCCGCTTTTGTGGGAGGGGTAAGGGCATGCCGACCGGAGGTCGGCACTGAGCGAGTGCAAGGCAACGGCGAGGCCACGGCCGATGCCGCTCCTTTCCCCCACACACCTTCCCCAATACCCCTAACGCCCAAATCCCCGCCCCAGAATCGACGACCCACACACCTCGGCATCCATCACGATCAGCCACCCATGGGGTGGCTCTACCTGGCACACCGGGGGTCTGTCGGGGGGGGGGGGCGCGGGTGGGTTTACGGGACCGTTGGGCGCCATGGATGGCGCTCACGAGCTTACATGGGTGAAGGCGCATTGCTTGCGAGGCACGGCCTCGCATGCGACTGAACGCACAGCCGCCAGCGGCTGGGCCGGGCCGCGGAGCGGGACTTGCAGCGTGTCCCGTAAACCCACCCGCGCCGCGCCAACCAGCAAAACCTCAGCCAAAGGCCGTTGAAGTTGCAGTTGCAGTTGCTGTGGCTGTTGCTCTTGCTGTTGCTCCAAAGCTCCCAAAAAAAACCGCACCCTGACACCATCCTTACCAATGCTTCGCACCCCCTGCACGATGAACAGGGAAGGATGGAGCATGTGAACACTGTCGACTCCCCTGTCCCATCTCCCGTGTCGCGCCGTTGGCGCTGGCGTCGTCCCGGCAAACGAGGACAGCGGTGGCTCGCCATCCTGGTCTTCCTCTTCGCCGCCATCCTCCTGCTCATCGCGCTATGGGACTGGAACTGGTTCAAAGGACCCGTCGAACGCGCCGTCCAGGCCAAAACCGGGCGCGAGTTCCATATCAACGGCGATCTCGACGTCGACCTTGGCCGCACCACCACGATCCGCGCCGACCGCCTCACGTTCGCCAACGCCGACTGGGCCAAAACCCCGCAGATGGCCAGCGCCGACCGCGCCGAAATCGCCCTTCGCGTCTGGCCCCTGCTGCGAGGCCAGGTCCAGATCCCCGAAGTGCGCCTCACCCGCCCTGACCTGCTGTTGGAAACCGGCCCCGGCAAGGACACCCCGGGCAACTGGGATTTCCTTGGCCCCTCCACCGGCAACCCACCGCAGCTGCTGCGCCTGCTGATCGATGACGGCCGCCTGCAGTTTCTGGATGCCGCCGGTCGCACCGACGTCCTGGTCGCCCTCACCAGCGGCAAGCCGCGCACCGAGGACAGCGCCCCGCCGCTGCTGGTCAAGGGCAAGGGCCGATGGAGGGGCAACCCCTYCTCGCTCGATGGCAATACCGAATCGCCGCTGGAACTCACCAACAGCGATCACCCCTTCCGCATCCATCTCGACGGCCGTGCCGGCGGCACCCATGCCATCGCCAGCGGCACGCTGACCAATCCGTTCGCACTGCGCGTCTTCAACCTGGAGCTGATGCTCAGCGGCCAGGACATGGAAGACCTGTTTCCGCTGATCGGCGTGGCCATGCCCTCCACCCCGCCGTACCGGCTGAAAGGCCGCCTCAAGCGCGACAACGACATCTGGCGCTATGAGAACTTCACCGGCACCGCCGGCGATAGCGACCTGGGTGGCACCGCGCAGATCGATGTGGGCGGCGACCGCCCGTTCCTGAAAGCCGACCTGGTGTCCAAGCGCCTGGACTTTGATGACCTGGCTGGCTTCATCGGCGCACCGCCGAAGACCGGCGCCGGCGAAACCGCCAATGCCGAGCAGAAGGCCAAGGCTGCCGCCCTCGCCGCGCGCGCGAAGATCCTGCCCGACACGCCCTACAACCTGACCAAGCTGCGTGCCATGGATGCCGATGTGCGCTGGAAGGCGCAACGGATCAACTCGCCCGTCCTGCCGCTGGATGACATGGATGCCCACCTCAAGCTCAACGATGGTCTGCTGCGTCTGGAGCCGCTGAACTTCGGCGTGGCTGGCGGTGACATCCGCAGCACCATCCGCATGGATGCCCGCAAACCAACGATTTCGACCCAGCTGCAGGCCAGCATCCGCAAGGTGCAGCTGGGCAAGCTGATGCCCGACTCGAAGCTGGCCGAGCAGGCCTCCGGCGGCCTCAGCGGCGACGTCATGCTGGCCGGCACCGGGAACTCCGTCGCCGCCATGCTCGGCAGCTCCGACGGCAACGTCGCGCTCGGCATCGGCAAGGGGCACATCGGCAACCTGATCATGGAGCTGGCCGGGCTGGACGTAGCCGAATCGCTGAAATTCCTGTTCACCGGCGACAAGCAGATCCCGTTGCGCTGCGCCTTCGGCGACTTCGGCGTCAACAACGGTGTGATGACATCGCGCGCGCTGGCCTTCGACACCACCGACACCCTGATCATCGGTCAAGGGACTGTCGATCTCAAACAGGAACAGCTGGACCTGTTGCTACGCCCTCGCCCGAAGGACGTCAGCATCCTCGCCCTGCGCTCGCCGCTGCGCATCGGTGGGAGCTTCAAGGATCCCTCGTTCCGTCCCGACTTCAAGGCGCTCGGCCTGCGCGGCGCCATCGCCCTCACCCTGGCCACCATCACCCCGCCGGCCGCCCTGCTGGCCACGTTCGAACCCGGTCCGGGCAAGGACACCAATTGCGGTGGTCGATATGCGAAGTAACGCGTCCTGGCACGCAGCAGCTACTACGCACTGACGCTCCATGGGCTCCGCGTTGCCCTTCTCCCGCGCCTGTCGGCAGTCTCCCTTGATTCACAAGGGGACTGCCTGGACACACGCATTGCGGGGAGAACGGGTGCAGCTTTGGCCGGTAGTGCAGGCGCTGCATGGATTTAGTGCTTTCTTCGTTTGGGCCCTTCGCGAGCGTGAGGGCCCGTGGCGGCCGGTAGGCCCCTGGCGCAAATGTCCCCCGGCCGCGGGGCGTGGCGGCCGGTAGGCCCCTGGCGCAAATGTCCCCCGGCCGCGGGG
>NZ_JBFULC010000128.1:0-3141 GCF_056400525.1 Stenotrophomonas sp. P5_A9 | reverse complement strand
CCGGTAGCGCAGAGCTATGGGACACTCAGGCCATCTTCGGAACCCCTGCCGACTATGCGAATCGAACGACGAAAATCTGCCCTAATCCGTTGGATGAGAGCGCAGGCACTTGCACCGCTGATGGCCATATCACTTGCAGGGGGCGCGGCGGTTGGTCCGGTTGCGGGCCCTCCCGTTGAAGGCCCTGTGCGCTTGGGAGAGATCGCGGCGGTTGATGGCCCTAGGGTGCGTCCCGATCGCGTCATCGAAGACAGCCGTTGCCCAGTCGACGTTCAGTGTATCCAGGCCGGACAGCTGATCGTCAGGGCGACAGTGCTCGGTGTCGGCTCGTCCAAGCAGATTGACCTCAAGCTGGGCGTCCCAGCCCATGTCGCTGATGGCATGTTGACGCTGGTCAACGCCACGCCCGTGCCTATCGCAGGGGAGACCGGACCGTCCGCCGCCCGCTTCACCTTCAAGTTTCAGGGCGGCCGTTAGGTCCCATCATACGCGCCGAAAGGGTCAGCCCCAGGAGAAGCTGGGCTCACCAGAAAGCTGCAACGGCTCGCCACGCCTGCAGGGAAATCATTTCCCACTCCACACACGGGCTGGGACGCTACAAATGAAGCCATTGCCTGCCTCCTCGGCGCGAGAGACTTCAGCGCACAGGCCGGCAGGCTCGGCGTCAAGGTAACCAAACGCTCACAGGGCCGGATCCATCTGCTGGAAGCGATGGCCGTAATTACTTCGCAGCCCGCCCCAAGGAGTGAGGAGCTTCTCGTCAAGGCTAAGAACCTAGCCAGCCAAAAATGGGATGGCTTGCTGCCCCCGCGCCTTCTCATGCGCTCCTACGCTTCGATGCGCTTCGATGCGCTTGGATGTAGCTGAGGGCTTGGATTGGCTGAGGTCCCATCAGACTGCCAGGCAGGCTGGACACTGAGGCTCGGCAGACGATACGGGCCGTGGCGCGAACTCCACTCAATTCTCGAACACCACGCCGAACCGCCATTACAAACTAACGAGAAAGCCAAAAAAAATAACCCAACATTTATCTGTGGTACAGTCTAATTTACTGACAAATATAATGACATTTGTTAGGAAAACCAATTTAATTCATTATAGTCGATCTCTGGAACATGGCTAGCACGCAACTGAAGAAGCCCCTTAAATATAGGGATGCCGGCTACCTTTACGAACACGAAAATGCACGCGCCCTTGCCCATCGGAGCGTCCTTCACACCAATCCTAAAGGTGTTATTCCGCCCATCTGACGCCAGGCGACCGCGCATTGACTTGACAAATTGCTCCCGTATCAAGATTGCAGACACCAACAACGGAAGCAGCCAAAGTGGAAAGTGCAAAGACCACACCAAACCCATCTCAGCTCGACGCCACCGACAGCGCCATTAAGATCGACTTCGTGAAAGTCGGAAGAGTTAAGTTCTGCGGCGTCGAAATAAGCAATGCAAAGTCCAGAACAAATTTTGAAGAACTTCTTCGCTTCGCTCTAGACAAAACCGCGCGCCCCGGGGCACGCAGAAACGGTACGATCTACCCGCCCACACTGCCACTAGCAACGCCGGCCGGATTGTTATCAGAAGAGATAGCGGACTACCTGCTGCATATGAAACGCAGGAACATTCGGTCGTGCTCTATCGAGGCATCCGCTCGATCCCTCTCAAACCTTCAGAAGGTTTGTGGAGACATCCGTGTCACAAACATCGAAAGGCATCACATCTACATGCTCTGCGACCTCTTGAGGTGGCAACCGCGATCGCGCGCCCATTCGGATAGGGAGCTGAAGCTTTTACCCGCCAAAGAGCTGATAGAACTGGGCAAAAGCATGAACGTGCCTCCCCCTGCCGCTTCTAGCTTTGCGCTTCAGCGAGCACTCTTGAGCGCCTTCTTCAACGCGCTACTCAGTGCAAAAGCCATTGCTGCCTCACCGATGGATGCGTTCGTCAAGATCCGAAAGGATCTTGTCGGCGTGCAACCGAAGCGCAATCGCTCGCTTGGCAACGCGGAGCTACAGCGCATCTTCGAACAGTCCAATTTTGAACCCTGGGCAAGGAAATGGCCACACCGATGGTGGGGGCCAATCCTCGGACTCTACACCGGCGCTCGTATCGGCGAGATTGCTCAGCTCAAGGTAGCGGATATCGCCTTAGAGGAAGACACATGGTTTATCTACCTCCGCGTCACCGCCGACGAGGATCTTGCGGGGTCGGAAGGCGCCAAGAGCAGACAGAGCCTGAAGAACATCTCGTCCATACGAAAAATTCCAATAGCACAGCGCGTGTTGGATGCTGGTTTCCTAGAATTCCTGGAGGACATCAAGGAGTCCAAGCATCCACGCCTCTTCCCACACCTCTCTGCAGGCGTCAACCCAAGGACGGGGGAAACAAACGCGCGCTACAGCAGTGCATTAGTGTGGCAGTTTGGCAACTACATGAAGAAACTCGGCTTCTCGAAAGGCACTGCTTTTCACTCGTTCCGCCATACGTTGATAAACAACCTGATCAGCAAAGGATACACAACGTCGCAGATCGCAGTGATCACCGGTCACTCAACCACCGGGCAAGCAAAGGAGGAACAAGCCCCCGTTATTAGAGAGGCTTACGAGGGCATGCTGCCGGAACAATCTCGGCCTCTGGCCGTGAGGATGCTGGAAGACTTCACGCCTCCCGTCGTTCTACCCAGATATGTACGAGGCCAGTTCAAGAGGCGACTGCGGGACAAGAAGGGCTTCTATCCGTAAGTCGACAGAATGCGCCCATGCGCCGCGAACGGAAAATACCCGCCTTTGCCAACAGATCCTTCCAAGATAGCGCTAGCCAGCTTCAAACTGCGGCCGAGCCATCCCTATATTCAGGAAATCGCCCTGCTCGTATGGGTTTGGGCATTACGCCCCCCCTTAAGACATGCAGCTCCTTGACTCCCCCGGCGCAAAGGTTATTCTGAGTGAAAGTCAGAGGCACATCTAGATGAACGATCAAGCCCCCCAGCACGATGACCAATGGTGGAACCAGGTTGATCCCGTGTGGAAGAAAAGCCTTGATGAATCAATGCTCAAGGCGCTTTCCGACACAAATGATCTTACTGATGAGGAGTTAGGCCTATTTTTATTCACACCCTCTATTCAGCCCTATCACCGTCGGTGAC
>NZ_JBFULC010000127.1:0-3294 GCF_056400525.1 Stenotrophomonas sp. P5_A9 | reverse complement strand
CCCTCACCCGCAAGCCGATGCGCCACCTTGGGAAGGCAAGAGTTGCCGTCGAGCGGAAGTCTAAGTTCACCGCAGAGATACACGGTGTCGGTGGGAAAGAGGCCGCGATGTCGCTCAGTAGGATCTTGATGGCACACATGAAGCGAAGTGGGGGCGTGCTCCACGACGCCCCAAAGAACCACAATCACGCAGCAGCGTTGCGCGAACTAAGAAGGGAGCAGTTAGGCAAGGATAGCGATGCTGGTGTGCCCGCACGGGGCGCGACGGGTAACCCTGTCAGCCAGGCCATGAACCGATTGGCGGGTGCCTCGGTGCCCAGAGGCATCCATACTGCTTACAGTGGCCAGACACGGCACCTGAGTCGGGTTGCGCGCTTAGCCCGGTCAACAGGCAAAGACGCGGAGATGTTGAACGCTGAGGCGAAGCTGATCGAAAACTGGTTGGAAGCGCAGCGCGAAGTTGCCCAGCAAGCATTAGAAGTGTTGCGCCTTGTTCCTGGCATCCAAATCGAACCCGAATTCCAGCAAGCGCACTCGGCCTTGGTTTGCCGTCGTGTCGACAGCTATGCAAGCAAACCGTTCTTGTTTGAAGACACCGAGTCCCTAGCAAAGGCGGTAAGCACCTACGCGCGGATGGTGATCAGGCCCTACCGGGCCCGCATGGAGGTGCTGAATGCCCAAGCAGCGCTTTCTGAGCATGGAGATGCTCCGACCACCCACGCTGCCATTCGAGCGCGCAGAGCGCTAGCCCGATCAAAGGTCCATGTGTCACCTCGGATTGTCGCCATCCAAAATTGGCGGATCAATCAGGCACGCCAGAAGATGATGGACGCCTGCAAAAGCTTGGAGAAGAACTTCGCAGTGCCGACATTGGAGGTTCTAAGCGCTGATGTGACTAGGAACGAAGCAGATGAGTCAGCCGCGCAGCAAGCAGGGAACTGGGAGCTGAAGATCAGGCGACCCCGTTTCGTCCCTTGATTCCTGTCCACCTGGCACAGGTGTGAGAAGCATCAACAATATTTGGATATGCTGCGTTGACGACTATAAGGAAGAGGCAGAAATGGAGTTCGAGAAGATCCGGTCAGCGGTCAGGCTCGCCGAATACGCGGTCGTCAACCGGCGACCGCTTCGGACGAGGGAAGACGCACTACGTGCCCTCTCAGAGGAGCTCTTAGTCGGCCCATGGTTGATCATGAGTGGCCTCGGCATCATCTGGAAGCGTTTGCTCTGGGTCTTCGTCCTGACGTCGATCATCGTGGCCGGTCTTTGCCTTGTTGAGCGGGCTTTCAATCCCGTCATGATCCTCGCCGCGCTGACACTCGGCGTTATCAGCGTCTACTTTGGCCTTCCTACTCGCACGGTCCTTGCTGGTGTCACCGCAAAGTCCGTTGGAGAGCTTGCAGGCGCCATCGAGCGGCTGGTGAAAGATCAGGGGGAGTTGGAGCGCTTGTCGTCTGGGGTGCAGCTCGTGAAAACGCAAACGACCGAGCGAATGGCGCGGTTCAACGTATTCATTGGCATCGTCTGGGGCGCGTTGTTCTGGCTTGCCACGGCACGCGTGCTTTCCCCGACCGTCGCCCAGGATGTTTTGGAGACCAGTCTCTTCCCAACCATTGMTGCCGCAATCTCGTTCATCGGGCTGTTTGTGGTCTCAGTTGGCTACGCAGCTGCTGTCCGTGTCGTCTATCAGACGTTGGACTTCGCCCTGTTGGAAGTCAAAGCGACGCTTGTCTTGCGGGTGTAGCCCTGGGTCCGCGAACTCAGCGGCTGCCTAGACTAGGAGAGCCAGAGTCGGGCTTATAAGCATCAGGCTCTGCGGAGCGTTCTGCTGAGACTGCTGTCCAAAGGCGCGGGCTCCGCCTAAACAGAGCCCGTCTCGCTAAAAATCAGCCCGGATACGCGGGGAACTTCTCATCAGGGTGCTTGGACTTCCATTCTTTATAGGCCGCCGTGCCTTCCCAAGCCGCGAACGAGCGAGGGGTACGGCCTCGGCCAGACCAAGTTTCCTGAGTGTGCGGCAGCCAGTATTTCTGGGCGACTGCCTTCTTTTCACCAGAAGTCTTCTTTTGGCGAGCTTGCCCATTAAACGAACCGCCAACCTGGTTCGCAATATCGGCCTTCTGCTTAGACGTCAGATGCTGTCCGTAACGAGTCAGCAAATCCGAAATCTGCAGAAACGCATCAGAGGCTTCGTCTTCAATCAATTTTGCTTCTTGCTCTTCCAGCTTACGCAGCTCTTCGGCAAGCTTGGCTTTTGCAGAGGCAATTGAATCAAGGGTCGGTTTGCTCATTTGGTAATTGGTCTCTTGAATAGTAGGAAATAATATCAGGCCTTTGTCCGATAAAGGAGAACTGAGCGTAAGGCGAAGCCCGGCGTTTCTTAGTTCGCCAAACGATAATGCAAGCCATCTGTCCAGATGCAGGGCGAAATAGTCTCATTCATCTTCATCGTCTTCCGCTTCTTCCAAGGTCAAGAGGGTCAGGGTGCGGCCATAAGAGCCTAAGCCAATCACCTCTTCCGTGAGGTAGACACCACTCTTAGCACCGAAGAACCAATCACTGGCTTCCGCACTATCACTGTCTTCCATCCCCACTCTTATTGCATCGGGATCATCAGCCAACCTCTGAGTAGCGCTTTCAGGGGGGACCTTCGTGTTGCGACCCAATGGCTTTGCCCACCCAACGTGCGATTGGAGTGGATAGATCGCACAAAACTCAACGCGACCATTTAAACACTGCAACACCCCTGTGGGCAGGTGCCCTATTTCCGCGTAACGCAATGCGGCGGCAGTCAATGAGGTATTGCAGGTTTCCGCTAGTGAACGAACAGCAGCCATGCCATCGCCGTTCTTATTAATAATTGGCTTGCATAGTGATTTTGGCATCATCAAGCACGATGCAAAATAATCCGCCTCTCGCTCGATTGGGTCTGAGGATCCAAAGCCACCCCGAGATGCGTGCTCGCTCCCCTGCTTAAAAATATGTTCGGGATGACCATCGAGGCAGAAGTGGCCCAATTCATGAGCCACGCTGAAATTCTGAAATCCTGGGCTTTCGATATGAGTGGCGTAAATGATCGCAAAATCATTCCCCTGACGCAGTAGCCATCCTGATGCACCCGTGGAACCAGCTGGTTTTGCATGCACCTGGATGTCCAAGTGCTTTGCAATTTCCATGGGATTAATCGGAAGTGATAGGACTCCCGCATCGTTGAGCATGTCCTGCGCTTTGGCTTCGATCTGCCGCCGACGATAACTATCCATCTCTCTTCCTTGTATCGGCCAATGACTTAGCG
>NZ_JBFULC010000126.1:0-3313 GCF_056400525.1 Stenotrophomonas sp. P5_A9 | reverse complement strand
CGGTAGGCCCCTGGCGCAAATGTCCCYCGGCCGCGGAGCGGCCTCCTCCTTTATTTTGCCCAGGGGCCTACCGGCCGCGACGGGGCTCGGCTTGCGGTATGCAGGTGGAGGCCAGGCATTTTTGGTCTTTGGTCGGTGGGTCGGGCGCTCTGGAAGGGTTCACAGCGCGCCACGCGGATGAATGACGAACGCTTGTTCGATCCGGCATTGCGAGCAGCCACCCATGGGGTGGCTCTACCGGGGGGAGAGCAGGTGCTGCGCGGCGGCCTGCGCGTGCAGCGCGGCGGTGTCCAACAACGGCACGGCTGCATCGTCATCGCCCACCAGCAGCATGATCTCCGTGCAGCCCAGGATGATCGCCTGCGCGCCGCGATCCACCAGCCGCTGCATCACGCCCTGGTACACCACGCGCGATGCGTCCAGCACGCGGCCCTGCACCAGCTCCTCGTAGATGATTCGATGCACATGTGTGCGGTCGTCCGCTTCCGGCACCAGCACCTCCAGCCCATACCGCTGCGCCAATCGTACCCGGTAGAAATCCTGCTCCATCGTGAAGGCCGTCCCGAGCAGGCCCACCCGCGCCAGCCCCAAGGACTGGATCGCCTCGCCCACCGGATCGGCGATGTGCAGCAGCGGTACCCCGATTGCCGCCTGCACCTCCTCGGCCATCAGATGCATCGTATTGGTGCAGATCACCACCGCCGTCGCGCCTGCGCCTTCCAGTTGCCGTGCCACCGCCACCATCGCCTGCGTCGCCGCCACCCAATCCCCGGCGCGCTGCATCGCTTCGATGTCGGCGAAATCGAACGACCACAGCAGCAGCCGCGCCGAGTGCATCCCGCCCAGTGCATCGCGCACCTGTTCGTTGATCATCCGGTAGTAGTGCGCCGAACTCTCCCAGCTCATGCCGCCGATCAGACCCAGCACCTTCTGCACCGTCGCCACTCCCGTTGTCGATCCGGCGCCAGCGTACTCCCGCCGCACCGCCGCCAGCCAGATCCGGGCAAGCCGCCCGGCGGACGGCCCGCTAGAATGCTGCCGATGAAAATCGCCTCCCTGATCCCTGCCACCGCCCTCGCGCTGGCCCTCACCTTCGTCTCCGCCGATGCCCTGGCCTGGGGCRCCCAAGGCCATCGCCTGGTCGCGCGCATCGCCGAAACCCGCCTCACCCCGCAGGCCCAGGCCGAGGTCGACCGCCTGCTCGCCAGCGAGCCGGACCCTACGCTGCACGCCATCGCCCCGTGGGCCGACCAGCTGCGCGCCAAGGACCCGGGCCTGGGCAAGCGCTCGGCTGGCTGGCATTACGTCAACATCGGCGAGGACGACTGCCATTACCAGGTGCAGAAGCACTGCAAGAATGGCAACTGCGTGGTCGAAGCGCTAAAGGCACAGACCGCCATCCTCGGTGATCGCAGCAAGTCCGATGCTGAACGCGCCCAGGCGCTGAAGTTCGTCGTCCATTTCGCCGGCGACATCCACCAGCCGATGCACGCCGGTTACGGCCACGACAAGGGCGGCAACGACTTCCAGGTGCAGTACAACAACCGCGGCACCAACCTGCACTCGCTGTGGGACAGCGGCATGCTCAGCGAGCAGAARCTGGACGATGACCAGTATCTGCAGCGTTTGATGGCCCTGCCCACACCAACGCTGGGCAAGCGCTCCCACATTGCCACCGATGCCGTGCAGTGGGCCGAAGCGAGCTGCCGTATCGCCATTGCACCTGGCGTTTACCCGACCAAGCGTACGCTGGGTGCGGAATACACCGCGACCTATCGCCCGATCGCGGAGCAGGAGCTGCGCCTGGCCGGTGAACGCCTGGCGGTGCTGCTCAACGCCACCCTGGGCAAACGCTGAGGCCATCACCATGTCACTGCACGTCGCCAGTTTCTTCCACCCCGACAGCCATACCTTCAGCTACGTGGTGCACGATCCGGCGACCCTGCAGGCGGCGGTGATCGACCCGGTGCTGGACTACGACCCGGATACCGACGCGCTCGGTGCCGGGCCTTTGCAACCGCTGCTTGCGCACGTGCGCGAGCGCGGCCTGCAGGTGCGCTGGCTGCTGGAAACCCACGCCCATGCCGACCACGTCAGCGCGGGCCGCTGGCTCAGGCAGCAGTGGCCGCAGGCAACGCTGGCCATGGGTGACGGTATCGTGCAGGTGCAAAAGACGTTCGCGCCACGCTATGCGCTGGACGTGCCCACCGATGGCTCACAGTTCGACCATCTGTTCGCCGATGGCGAGCGTTTTGCGCTTGGCGACATCGATGCCGAGGTGATCGCCGTCCCCGGCCACACCAGTGACAGCGTCGCCTACCGCATCGGCGATGCACTGTTCACCGGCGACTCGCTGTTCATGCCCGATGGCGGCACCGCCCGCTGCGACTTCCCCGGTGGCGACGCGGCGCAGTTGTACCGTTCGATCCAGCGTCTGCTCGCCCTGCCCGACGGCACCCGCGTGTTCATCTGTCACGACTACGGCCCGGGCGGTCGCGAGGTCGCCAACGAAACCACGGTCGGCGAACAGCGCGCGCGCAACATCCACCTGCATGACGGCGTCAGCGAAGCCGAGTTCGTCGCCACCCGGCAGGCGCGCGATGCCACGTTGGCCGAGCCGGCGCTGATGCATCCGTCGGTGAAGGCGAACCTGCAGGGTGGCCCCCACCGATCGTAGTGCCGGCCGCTGGCCGGCAACCCGGCGATGATCGGTTGGTGCGGTTGCCGGTCACCGGCCGCCACCACGGTAATCAGCGTCCCTGGCGGCGCACCGTGTGCTGCCCGTGCACGATTTCAAAGGTGAAGGCATACAGCAGGCTCACGGGCACCGGCTCGATCCGCTCCGCGCCTTCGCAATCCCCGCGTTTGCCCGGGACCACGCCGGCAGCGTAGTGACACACCGCCGCCGGTGAAAACAGCCAGTGCGCCACCGCCTCCTGCGCCGCCTGCAGCAGCGGCGCATTCTCTGCCGCAGCGCCCGCCACGCATTCGGGCCGATCGGTCAGGGCCACGCTGCGCTCTACCCTGCCTTCGGCATCCACCACCACCTGCAGGCACACCACGGTGGGCGCCAGCTCGCGGCGTGGATCGCGTGTCCCGACCACCGGGTCCTGGGCCGCGTACAACTGCGGCATGCGGTAGCCCTCACTTGGCTGCAGCCGATACGGCTGCACCTGGCCGGAGCCACCATTGCCCTCGGTACGCAGGCGCTGGTGATCCACATTCTCAGCACGGGTGTCCACCGTACTGAGCTGCTGATGGCCGGCGCAACCGGCCATCAGCAACACCGGCAGCATCGCAGTGAGCACCTGCC
>NZ_JBFULC010000125.1:0-3477 GCF_056400525.1 Stenotrophomonas sp. P5_A9 | reverse complement strand
GCGCGCCTTCGCTGCCGCCGGCCCGGCCGTGGCCGGCGCCCCGCAGGTCCTCAGCGGTCCCGATGTGCAGTTACGCATCGGTGAATCGCTGGCCAATTTCACCGGCCGCACCCGCCCGGCCATCACCGTCAACGGCAGCCTGCCCGCGCCCATCCTGCGCTGGCGCGAGGGCGACACCGTCAACGTGCGCGTGGCCAACGCGCTGCACGGCCACCCCACCTCGATCCACTGGCACGGCATCCTGCTGCCGGCCAACATGGACGGCGTGCCCGGCCTGAGCTTCAACGGCATCGCCCCCGGCGAGGCCTACCAGTACCGCTTCACCCTCAAGCAGTCGGGCACTTACTGGTACCACAGCCACTCGATGTTCCAGGAACAGGCCGGCCTGTACGGCGCGCTGATCATCGACCCGTTGCAGCCAGCGCCGTACAACTTCGACCGCGAGCACGTGATCCTGCTGTCGGACTGGACCGACATGGACCCCGGTGCCCTGTTCCGTCGCATGAAGAAGCTGGCCGAGTTCGACAACTACTACAAGCGCACCCTGCCCGACTTCCTGCGCGATGTGCGCAAGGACGGCTGGGCGGCGGCCACCGCCGATCGCGGCATGTGGGGCCGGATGCGGATGACCCCCACCGACATCTCCGACATCAACGCGCACACCTACACCTACCTGCTCAACGGCACCGCCCCGGCCGGCAACTGGACCGGGCTGTTCCGCAGCGGCGAGAAGGTGTTGCTGCGCTTCATCAACGGCGGCTCGATGACCTACTTCGATGTGCGCATCCCGGGGCTGAAGATGACCGTGGTCGCCGCCGACGGCCAATACATCCACCCGGTCAGCATCGATGAGTTCCGCATCGCACCGGCCGAGACCTTCGACGTGATCGTCGAACCTACCGGCCAGGACGCGTTCACGATTTTCTGCCAGGACATGGGCCGCACCGGCTATGCGGCCGGCACCCTGGCCGTCCGCCACGGTCTGCAGGGGCCGATCCCGGCGCGCGACCCACGGCCGCTGCTGACGATGAGCGACATGGGCCACGACATGGGCCATGCCTCGAACGGCATGTCGGGGCACGACATGAAGGGCATGGAAGGCGGCTGCGGCGCCAACATGGGCCACGCCGCGCACGGCGGCACCGACAAGACGCCCCGGCACCCGCCCAGTGAGAAGGGCAACCCGCTGGTCGACATGCAGAGCATGGCCACCGCTCCCAAGCTCGACGATCCCGGCATCGGCCTGCGCGACAACGGCCGCACCGTGCTCACCTACGCCGCGATGCACAGCCTGTTCGACGATCCCGATGGCCGCGAACCCGGCCGCGAGGTCGAGCTGCACCTGACCGGCCACATGGAAAAGTTCAGCTGGTCCTTCGACGGCATCCCGTTCGCCAGCGCCGCACCGCTGCGCCTGAACTACGGCGAGCGCATGCGTATCGTGCTCGTCAACGACACCATGATGCAGCACCCGATCCATCTGCACGGAGTATGGAGCGACCTGGAAAACGCCGACGGCGCGTTCCAGCTGCGCAAGCACACCGTCGACATGCCGCCCGGCACCCGCCGCACCTATCGCGTGCGCGCCGATGCGCTGGGCCGCTGGGCCTACCACTGCCACCTGCTGTACCACATGGAAGCGGGCATGATGCGCGAAGTGAGGATCGAAGAATGAGCCGTTCTCCGATTGTCACGACGTCGATCCTGACCAGCGCGCTGCTGCTGGCGCTCTCCGCCCCGGCGTGGGCGCAGTCGCACGCAGGCCATGCCATGATTCCGCCGCCCGGCACCGATGCGCCGACGGTCGATGAAGATACGGTGGATCACGCCAGCATGGGCCACGGCCAGATGGACCATTCAAAAATGGATCACGGCGCCATGGACGACGGCCGGATGGACCACTCGAAGATGGATCACGGCAGCATGGATCACGGCCAGATGGATCCTGCGCCGACCCGCCACGGTGACGCCGATCATTCGACGATGGACCACGCCGCGATCGGCCACGGCCCGGCCAAGCCGCCGGCACCCGACACCCCACGGGAACCGATCCCGACGGTGACCGATGCCGACCGCATCGCCGCCTTCCCTGCGATCGAACACGGTGCGATGGAACACCCGCCCGAGATCCACAGCATGCTGCTGGTCAACCGGCTGGAGCACTGGGACGGCAAGCACGGCAACGGCCAGGCCTGGGAAGCCAGCGGCTGGGTCGGTGGCAACATCCACCGGGTGTGGCTGCGCAGCGAAGGCGAGCGCAGCGGTGGACGCACCGACTCGGCCAACCTGGACGTCCTGTATGGCCGCAGCGTGTCGCCGTGGTGGGACGTGCTGGTCGGTGCCCGGCAGGAACTCGGTCGCGGCGATTCGCGCACCTGGGCCGCGGTCGGCATCCAGGGGCTGGCGCCGTACAAGTTCGAGACCTCGGCCACGGCCTATGTCGGCCAGAGCGGTCAGGTCGCCGCTACCGTGGAAGTGGAATACGAGCTGCTGCTGACCAACCGGCTGATCCTGCAGCCGCTGGTGGAGGCCACGTTCACCGCCGAGGACGAACCGCGTTACGGCAACGGCAGCGGCCTGAACAAGGTCGAGGCCGGGCTGCGCCTGCGCTACGAGTTCAACCGTCGCTTCGCCCCGTACGTCGGCATCAGCCACGAACGCCTGTTCGGCGATACCGCCGATTATCACCAGGCCGCCGGCGAACGCGCCCGCGACACCCGCTGGGTGGCCGGCGTGCGTGTCTGGTTCTAAGCCAAAAAAAGATCCCGGGCGCGGCGGGCGCCCGGGATAACAGGGGTCGTGCATGCCGGATCCGACGGGCCCATCCGGGGCGTCACAGGCTGCCGCGCGCGGCGCGGTCGTCGCCTGTCCGACACCCGGGCGCCTTGCTCGTTGGCTGTCCCGGGTAATGATGTGATGCGCGGGAAAGCAGGTTCCGCCATCCCGCCCGTGGTTTTCGCTCCCGTTGGCCGCGATGGCGTACGCTGCCGGGCCATCCACTGCGCCTGCGCCCATGTCCCTGCAGATCCGCCGCGCCACCCCCGCCGATGCCGAGGCCGTCTCGGCGATCGCTGTCGCCACCTATACCGAAACCTTTGGCGATTCGTATCCGCCGCAGGATCTGCAGGCGTTCCTGCACGACCACTACAGCGCGGGCCCGCAGCGGCAGGAGCTGGAGGATCCACGCAGCGCGGTGTGGCTGCTGGAAGACGCCGGCCAGGCCGTGGGCTATCTGGCGGCGGGCGCCAACACCCTGCCGCATGCCGATGCAGTCCCCGATGATGTCGAGCTCAAGCGCCTGTACGTGCTGGCCAGCCATCAGGGCGGCGGCCACGGCGCGCGGCTGATGGACGCGTTCCTGCAGTGGCTCGATGAACCGCGACGCCGCACCCTGTGGGTGGGCGTGTGGTCGGAGAATTTCGGGGCGCAGCGCTTCTATGCGCGCTACGGCTGTGTGCAGGTCGGCACGTACGACTT
>NZ_JBFULC010000124.1:0-3737 GCF_056400525.1 Stenotrophomonas sp. P5_A9 | reverse complement strand
GCAGCATACCGGGCCGAATGGAAAAGGCGAAGGGGGCGTGAAGGATGGGGCGGGTGTGGCGACACGGCGAGGGTGTATCAGACGGTGTCGATCTGCCTGCGATGGGTAGTGCCGAGCCATGCTCGGCACCGRYAACCTCGAGCCCGGCGTCGATGCGTGTGCAGGCCATCTGCCGAGCATGGCTCGGCACTACCCATCGCAGGCAGATCGAYACCGTCTGATACACCCTCGCCGTGTCGCCACACCCGCCCCATCCTTCACGCCCCCTTCGCCTTTTCCATTCGGCCCGGTATGCTGCCCGGACGTGAACTGGCGGATACTCAGGGCCAGAACACACTCTCATCAACGATTCCTGGAGGGGGAATATGAGTCTGGAACGTCCCTGGCTGCAGAGTTATCCCAACGGCGTACCCGCCGAGATCGACGTCAACGAGTTCCATTCGGTCTCCGCCGTCTTCGACACCTCGGTGGCCAAGTATCGCGACCGTCCCGCCTACTCCAGTTTCGGCAAGACCATCACCTACGGTGAAACCGACGCCTTGGTCGAGCAGTTCGCCGCCTACCTGCTAGGCGAGCTGAAGCTCAAGAAGGGCGACCGCGTCGCCCTGATGATGCCCAACTGCCTGCAGTACCCGGTGGCCACGTTCGGCGTGCTGCGTGCCGGCCTGACCGTGGTCAACGTCAATCCGCTGTACACGGCCCGTGAGCTCAAGCACCAGCTGGTGGACTCCGGCGCGGCGGTGATCGTGGTGGTCGACAACTTCGGCGACACCGTGCAGCAGGTCATTGCCGACACGCCGATCAAGCATATCGTCACCACCGGCCTGGGCGACATGCTCGGCGCCAAGGGCGTGGTGGTGAACTTCGTGCTGAAGTACATCAAGAAGATGGTGCCCAACTACACCCTGCGCGGTGCGGTGCGCTTCAACCAGGCGCTCAAGCTGGGCAGCCGCCACAGCCTGCCCAAGGTTGAAATCGACCACGACGACGTCGCCTTCCTGCAGTACACCGGCGGCACCACCGGCGTGGCCAAGGGCGCGATGCTGACCAACCGCAACCTGGTCGCCAACATGCAGCAGGCCTCGGCCTGGATCTCCGCCTCGGGGATCGAGATGGGCAAGGAGTGGATCATCACCGCCCTGCCGCTGTACCACATCTTCGCGCTGACGGCGAACGGCCTGGTCTTCATGAAGTTCGGTGGCTGCAATCACCTGATCACCAACCCGCGCGACATGAAGGGCTTCGTCAAGGAGCTGAAGGCGACCCGCTTCACCGCCATCACCGGCGTCAACACKCTGTTCAACGGCCKGCTCAAYACGCCCGGCTTCGATGAGATCGACTTCTCGTCGCTGAAGGTCACYCTGGGCGGCGGCATGGCCGTGCAGCGCGCCGTGGCTGAACGCTGGAAGAAGGTGACCGGGGTAACCCTGGTGGAGGCCTACGGCCTGACCGAGACCTCGCCGGCCGCCTGCATCAATCCACTGGACCTGGCCGAGTACAACGGCGCGATCGGCCTGCCGATCCCYTCCACCGACGCCTGCGTGAAGGACGACGACGGCAAGACCCTCACCCCSGGCGAAGTCGGCGAGCTGTGCATCAAGGGCCCGCAGGTGATGAAGGGCTACTGGCAGCGCCCGGAAGAAACCGCCAAGGCCATCGACGCCGACGGCTGGCTGCACACCGGCGACATGGCGCGGATGGACGAACAGGGCTTCTTCTACATCGTGGACCGCAAGAAGGACATGATTCTGGTGTCCGGCTTCAACGTGTACCCGAACGAAGTCGAAGACGTGATCGCGATGATGCCCGGCGTGCTGGAAGTGGCGGCGGTCGGCGTGCCGGATGAAAAGTCCGGCGAGATCGTCAAGGTGGTCATCGTCAAGAAGGACCCCAACCTGACCGCCGAAATGGTCAAGGAACACGCCCGCGCCAACCTGACCGGCTACAAGCACCCGCGCATCGTCGAGTTCCGCAAGGAGCTGCCGAAGACCAACGTCGGAAAGATCCTGCGACGCGAGCTGCGCGATACGCCTGCCGCGTAAACGTCCGCTTCAGTGAACCCCAGCACGCCCGCCTAGCGGGCGTTCTGCTTTCCAGCCGTAGTGACACGCCATGCGTGTCAGCAACCGCCGACCAACCACCGTCACCCCTTAAAACTTAGAGGTCGCACGCGCCCCAATAGCGAGCGCAATAAACAGGCGGCACACAATTCGCACACAGTCCATCAGCAAGGCGCGCACATGCTCGCCTGACGCGCGCCACTTTGGCGTAGCCGAAGAGCCCGGCGAAGCGCCCGTGCAGTGCCGTCGGAAGACTCGGCAAGCTGCTGCATCCGGTAAGGCCCTCGTTGCTCGTCTGCCGCAGAAACTTGGTAGTGGCTGATCAGTTTTGTGATGGCCGCAATGTCTGGACAGGCCAGAGTTTTATAGACAGTCAGGACGTGGGCGGTCTCAAGAAGCAAGCGCAACACGTGATCTGAATTCGGCGATCTCTTTGTCCATCACTTCGGCTGGCGTCTTCCAGCCCAGCGTCTGACGTGGTCGTGTGTTCATGAGCATCGCAACATGGTTGAGATATTCCTGGCTCGCGCTCGACAGATCAATGCCCTTGGGCAGGAACTGGCGAAGCAATCCGTTGGTGTTTTCGTTGCTGCCGCGCTGCCATGGCGCGTGTGGATCAGCAAACCACACGTCGATATCCAGACGGTCCATCAACTATGGGTAGCACGTCAGCTCCGTGCCTCGATCGTAAGTCAAACTCGTTCGCATGGATTCGGGCAGCTTCTTTAGTTGGCGACTGAAGCCTTCCAGTGCCGCTTCAGCTGTGCCTCCGTCCATCTTGCAGAGGATCACAAAACGCGTCGTTCGTTCGACCAGTGTCCCTACGCAGGAGCGATTGGAAGCCCCCTTGATCAAGTCGCCTTCCCAGTGGCCCGGAAGCAATCGTTGCTGCCGGTACCCCCCTCCTTCCGTAGACGATCCATCTTTAGCATAAGCTTGACTTCTTTCAATCCCGAAAATACCGGCTTTCCTGTTGCAGGCAAGCCTTTTAGGCATATTGATTGATCGTCTGCCCATGCGGCATCAGCCAAGCCAATTACAGCTATGGATAAAGCATATTTGTAATCGATATTCCAGTTAGCTTTCCGCCTAGTGGACGACAAGTACTGCATTGGCGGCCCAGGTGTTTTGAAGAACAAACTAGATCAGATCTAGAGCATGACGCAGCAAGGAGCCCCGCGCCCGCTGTTGGAGTGCAGAACTCAGTCACCGTTTAGTAGCGGTGGAGAGACAATCTGATTCAAAACTGATAGCGAGCACGTGCGCCAATGGCGAGCGCAATGAACGGACCCAAAGCTATTCTTGCACAATCCATAAGGAGGGCACGAAAATTTCGCCCCGCCGCCCGCGAGACGCGAGAATAGCCAAAAAATCCAGCGAATCTGCCACGAATCGCAGCCTTGAAAAAATAGAGCCTTGCCTTCTCGGACCCAACTGATTCACATTCTTCGAAGTAATGTCCGTAGCCCAATAGTGTTTCAGGACTGATCTCGAATGATGCCGACTCGTTCAGGAATCGAAATGCCTCGTCGCAATGTTTCCGCCTAAGCGAGACACGAGCGAGGCTCAAAAAGGCTACAGCGCCCGGAGCAATCAAAGAGGCCCTTCGGTAGCTATCCATAGATCTATCACGGAGCAATCAAAGAGGCCCTTCGGTAGCTATCCATAGATCTATCA
>NZ_JBFULC010000123.1:0-3812 GCF_056400525.1 Stenotrophomonas sp. P5_A9 | reverse complement strand
CGTAACGCCGGAACGGCCTGATGTAYYGGCGTGGGAAGRAATGCGAGGAGCCGGCCAGCGGCCGGCACTACCGGTTCCGCAGGTCATGGTGAGCCGCAGGACGCGCGCCCAAGGCCGCCGAACCCACGGACGAAGCGCCCCCGCGGGTAGCGGGGGCGCGCCGACAGGCGGGGGTGTTGGGTGCGGGTAAGCCGGGGCCCGCGGTTTGCAGCGCACACCGTGGGGATGTTTCGCGACTGCGAAAGATCACGCCGCCTGCGGCACCCGCAGCGAGCGCACCAGGCCGCCGATGTCCACGATCAGCGACACCCGGCCATCGCCGAGGATGGTGGCGCCGGACACGCCGCTGATGCGGCGGTAGTTGTTTTCGATGTTCTTGACCACGACCTGCTGCTGGCCGACCAGTTCGTCCACTTCCAGCGCGATCTTCTGGCCATCGCCTTCGACCACCACCACCAGCGAGTCGTCCTTGGTGCGGGCGCCGAAGCCGTAGTACTCGCTCAGCGAGAGGATCGGCAGGTACTCACCACGCACGCGCAGCACGCGGCCTTCGCCGGCCATGGTGCGCACGTCCTCGGGCTGCGGCTGCAGCGCTTCGAGCACGTAGGCCAGCGGCAGGATCACCGTTTCACCGGCCACCGCCACGGTCATGCCGTCGAGGATGGCCAGGGTCAGCGGCAGCCGGATCAGCACGCGGGTGCCGTTGCCGGCCTTGCTTTCCAGCTGCACTTCGCCGCCCAGCGCCTGGATGTTGCGGCGGACCACGTCCATGCCCACGCCACGGCCGGATAGATCGGTGACGGCATCGGCGGTGGAGAAGCCCGGCTGGAAGATCAGGTCCCAGACCTGCGCGTCGGTGGGGTTGTCGGGCACGCTCAGGCCGCGTTCGAGCGCCTTGGACAGGATCTTTTCGCGGTTGAGGCCGCGGCCGTCGTCGCTGACTTCGATCACGATGTGGCCGCCCTGGTGCGAGGCCGCCAAGGTGATGGTGCCGGTTTCATCCTTGCCCGCATCGCGACGGACGTCGGGCATTTCCAGGCCGTGGTCGATCGAGTTGCGCACCAGGTGGACCAGCGGATCGGCGATCTTTTCGATCAGGCCCTTGTCCAGCTCGGTGCCTTCGCCGATGGTGCGCAGGCGCACCTGCTTGCCCAGCCGCGAGGAGAGATCGCGGACCAGGCGCGGGAAGCGGCGGAACACCGCATCCACCGGCAGCATGCGCACGCCGATCACCGCTTCCTGCAGGTCGCGGGTGTTGCGTTCGAGCAGGTCCAGGCCGGCGAACAGCTGTTCGGCGTGCACCGGGTCCAGCGCATGCGAGACCTGCTTGAGCATGGCTTGGGTGATGACCAGTTCGCCGACCAGGTTGATCAGTGCGTCGACCTTTTCCACCGCGACGCGGATCGAGGTTTCCGCTTCGTGCGCGGCGGCCGCCGGCGCGCCGGGCGCAGGAGCGGCAGCAGACGCAACGGGTGACGCCGCTACCGGGGCAGCCGGTGCGCTGGTGGCCAGGCTGGGCGGTGCGGCCGGACGGATGTCCAGTTCGCAGTCGTCCACGACCCAGGCGAAGGTATCTTCAATCTTGCTGCGCGGCACCTTGCCGACCAGGCCGAGGTCCCACGCCAGGTGCGCTTCGAGCGGGTCGAGCTGGTCGAAGCCGGGCAGGCGCTCCATGCGCGCGGCGACCTGCAGCGAGCCCAGGTGTTCGAGTTCGCGGATGATGCGCAGGGGGTCGTTGCCGCTCATGAACAGCGACGGGGAGGGAACAAAGCCTATCTGCCATGCTTCGGGCGTGTCGTCGACCTTGGCCGCCGCGACCGGGGCACTGGCGGCGGCCTGGCCGGACAGCACCGCTTCAAGGCGCGCCTTGATCGCCGCCACCGCCTGCGGGTCGGCCGGCTGGCCGTGTTCGGCTTCGCGCAGCAGGGCGCGCAGCACGTCCACCGAGGACAGCATCGCATCCACGGCGGTGGCTTCGAGTGCGCGCTTGCCGGCGCGCAGTTCGTCCAGCAGCGTTTCCAGCACGTGGGTAAGCGCGGCGATCGCGTCGAAGCCGAAGGTGCCGGCGCCGCCCTTGATCGAGTGCGCGGCGCGGAACACCGAGTTGATGATTTCCGGGTCCTGCTGGCCCGATTCGAGCGCCAGCAGGCCAGCCTCCATCGCATCCAGCCCCTCGCGGCTTTCTTCAAAGAACGTGGCGTGGAAACGTTGCAGATCCATGCTCATGATGCGTGGGGTCCGGTTGCGGGGAAGGGAAGGGTGGGGCGGGACGCGTTGCTGGGCTCAGCCCAGGACTTTCTGCACGGTGGCCACGAGCTGTTCGGGATTGAACGGCTTGACCAGCCAGCCGGTGGCACCGGCGGCCTTGCCTTCGGACTTCTTGTCGGCGGCCGATTCGGTGGTCAGCATCAGCATCGGGATGAACTTGTAGTCCGGCAGCTGGCGCAGCTCGCGGATCAGCGAGATGCCGTCCATGTTGGGCATGTTGACGTCGGTCACCACCGCGTTGAAGCGCTGGCCCTTCGCACGGCCCAGCGCGACGGCACCGTCCTCGGCTTCTTCGACGGAAAAACCGGCCGAGGTGAGGGCGAAAGAGACCATCTGGCGCATCGACGCCGAATCGTCCACCACCAAGATACGTGCGCTCATGCAGCGTTCTCCACAGATTTCAGGTTGTCATGGGTTGCGTCCAGGCCAAGGGCCTGGGTGACGCCGAGCAGTCGCGCGGCGTCACGGAAGGTTGCAGTGCAACCGTCGAATCCGGTCGGGTGGCCTGCCTTGCGGCGGGCGTCGACGAATGCGCACAGGACCTGCATTGCTGCGGTATGGATCCGGCTCACTTCGCTGGCATCCAGCGTCAGTTCGCCGGCCTGGTCCACCAAAGGGGCCAGGCGGGTTTTCAGCTCGGTGCTGGTCTCGATACCGAGATCACCACCCAGGGCCACAATGCTCATCGTTGCTCCGGACAAACGGTTCCGAGGTTTATAACGGCCCAAAGCGGAGAAGCTTTAGGGGGAGGGGCCAAGGGATCTTCAAGGGGGGAGGCAATGGCCGGGTAGAGCCACCCCATGGGTGGTTGGCGCGCCAGCGCGGCGCACCTGTTCGGGCGCCTCCGGGCGGCCTGGCGCCGGATCGGAGAGCAGCCACGCATGGCGTGGCTCTACCGGCGAACAGGTGCCGGCGTAGAGCCGCCCCACAGGATGAAGAGTGCCGAGGTAGCGCCACCCCATGGGTGGCTGCCCTACAGGACGTGGTCAATTCAACAGCTGCGTTGCATCCAGCAGGATCATCGGCTGTGCGGTGACGCGCGCCACGCCGCGGAACAGGTCGTTGGAGATCTGGCAGATGCGCGCGGTGTCCGGCGGTTCGATCTGCGAATCGGTGAGGTTGGCGACATCCTCCACGGCCGAGACACGCAGGCCCATGGTTTCGCCATCCTCTTCGAGCACGACGATGCGGGTACTGGCGTCGTCCTGGGCCGGGCCAGCGCCGAGGTGGATGCCCAGGTCCATCACCGGCACCACCTGGCCGCGCAGGTTCATGATGCCGAGCATGGCCGCAGCGGTACCGCGCAGCGGCAGCAGCGGGACCGGCAGGACCACTTCCTGCACCTTGAGCAGTTCCAGCGCATAGGCCTGGGCGCCACAGCGCAGCCGCAGCCAGCGCGAGGTGCGTTCGGCGGCGCGGCGGTTCTCGCGCGGACTGGAGGCCGGGTTGCGGGCCTGCGCCTGCAGTTCCTGCCAGCTGCCGGGGCGGGTGTGCGCCGGGGCGGGCGCTGCGGCACGGGCGCTCGGGGCGGACATCGGCATCGT
>NZ_JBFULC010000122.1:0-4041 GCF_056400525.1 Stenotrophomonas sp. P5_A9 | reverse complement strand
TCTCAGGTGAACCAGCGAAGGCTGATGACCCCACGAAACCGGTTCTTCTGGTGGTATTCGCTGTCCCTGCTCTTCATGGGACCTTTCGGGTTCATTGTCGGGCCGCTGATGGCCCGGCGAGGAACGCGGAAGGTAGAACGGTTTCACCCTGCAGCAGCCTGGGAGGCTCGGCAACGCGATCATGGGTTCACTTGGTGGCAGTGGTGGATCATGACGCCATTGACCGTGCTGGGCGCGTTTTGGGCGATCACGGCGCTAAGCACTCTTCCCATGATGCTTTTGGTGCTCTACGCGCAGCTTACCCAGTAGGCCCTGAAGAATGGGCGGCAACGCTACGCTCGGCAACGTGCGTCTCCCTAAAGCGTTGCTGGTATCCATCGCGCACCGTCCGCCGGACCATGGCCAGCTGCACTAGCGGCTGACCCCGGCCGACGCTCTGGAGGAGGTCCCCCCCCGAAAAGCTTAGCAAGGAAGACGATCAAGCATGCCTTTCAGCCTGCCCGGGCTCGCCCTCATCCACCCTGCCAAAGGACGAGTCCAAGTCAAACCAAATTTAGAACTGGCAAACCGCCTCCATCAAAACTCTTGCCAATGCGTCGTCTCTGCAGCGGCCAGAACTGGGTTCGGGCTTCTAGAATTAGCAGCAGGAGAAGCACCGTTGGGAAGCTTGACGCGCAGGGCGGTAGCCGCAGCACGTGCTCCACAATGTTTCGCTTCATTTCCCGCTTCTTTACTCGGAGAGCGAGGATCGCCACCAGTTTCCAGCCTAAAGACCGACACGGCATCTGCCAGCTGAACCGACTGATCTTCCATTGCACGGGCGGCTGCCGTTGCCTCCTCCACAAGCGCCGCGTTCTGCTGCGTCGTTTCGTCCATCTGCGCCACGGCTTGGTTCACCTGCTCGATCCCCGAAGCCTGCTCCTGGGACGCTGCGGAGATCTCGTCGATGATGCTCGAAACTTCCGCCACCGAGCTGACGATCTCCGTCATTGTCTGACCCGCCTGATCTGCAAGTTCAGATCCATGGGCAACCTTGGCTACCGAATCCTCGATCAAGGCCTTGACTTCTTTGGCGGCAGACGCTGAGCGCTGAGCAAGGTTTCGGACCTCCGATGCGACGACGGCGAACCCCCTTCCCTGATCGCCCGCGCGCGCGGCCTCCACGGCAGCGTTAAGGGCCAGTATGTTGGTCTGGAACGCGATGCCGTCAATGACCGAAATGATGTCGCCAATCCGACGCGAAGATGCTTCGATCTCAGCCATGGTCACGACCACCTGGCTGACTACGCCACCGCCCTGCCCCGCAACCTCGGACGCCCCACTCGCCAGCGCACTGGCCTGTCGGGCATGTTCGGCGTTCTGCCGGACCGTCGAAGTAAGCTCTTCCATGGACGCAGCCGTCTCCTCCAGGTTTGCCGCCTGCTGCTCGGTGCGGCGCGACAGATCATCATTGCCGGACGCAATCTCCGACGAGGCGGTATTGATCGCCGAAGACGCAACTTGAATGCGCGAAACCATGCCTGTCAGCTGCGCGATGGTTGCGTTTGCGTCCTCGCTCATGGTGGCGAACACCCCTCGGAAGTCCCCTTCCATACGCTGCGTCAGGTCACCCGACGCAATTGCACGGAGCAAGTTGGAAACTGCCTCCAAACTGTGGTCCGCAGTCTCCATCAAGCGATTGAGGTCGCCCACCATGATGGCAAAGTCATGCTGAAACACGGACGAGTCGCCACGAGCCGAGAAGTCGCCGTCGGCGGCCGAAACCGCCAAGCGCTTGACCTCCGTGTTGATGGCCAGGAGGCTAGCCTTGGCTGCGTCCATGGATTCGTGAAGCAAAGCTCGCGAGCCAGGCAGTCGGCGCGCATCCCGGCGCAGGTCGCCCGCAGCGTACTCGTTGAGCACCGCAACGGCATCCAAGATGGCATTGAGGTGCTCGAATACCATGGTGTTCATGCCCTTGGCTAGTTCACCATACACCCCCGGCAGGTCTTCAGGAATACGATGCGAGATATCTTCGGATTCATGCTTCTTGATCATCACCTTGGTGTCGCTGGAGAACCGATCCAAAGTTGTGACCATCTCGCGCAGGGATACCAGCATTTGACCTGCTTCGTCCCGGCTGTAGTAGTCGGTGCGCACAGCCAGATTGCCCTTCGCGACGTTACGAATGGCCTCAAGTGCTTGACCAATTGGGCGGGTTACCGAACGGCTGATTGCCCAGCCCAGAACGCTGGCAACCACACAAAGCACCAGTACAACTACGGCGGTGATGGACATCAGCCTATCCAAGCTGGCCGCGTTCGTAGCCAGCTCGGTCTTCATTCCGTCGAGGTTGTATTCGCTGACCTTCTCCATGTTCTTGAACAAGGCGACGCGCTTGGCACGGGACTCGGTGTTGGAAATCCGCTTGGCCTCTTCGACATCGCCGGCGACCACGGCGTCGCGAAGCGTGTCATGCATGGCGAAGTATTCCGCCAACGATTGCATGACAGGGTTGAACAACGCCTCGTCTTCCTTGTTCGCGAAAGACGCCTGGTATTGAAGCACTAGCTCGTCGATCTTGGCCTTACTTGCCTTGATTCGCCCCTCATACTCTGACACCACCTGAGGGGAGGCGATTTCGTTAACTTGGGATATCTCGTAGATCCGGAGGTCGCCCAACTGCGCACGCATTTCACCTATGGCATAGTTGCCGGGCGCCCACACTGTTGCAATACGCGACAGCTCCTGCTTGGACTGGGAGGCGCGAATGACCGTAAACACGCCCAAGGCCAACGTCATGGCGGTGGTCACCGCGAAGGCCAGCATCAATTTCTGGGAAATTCTTAGATTTTTGAACCAATTCATCAAGGTTGATCCTGCTCGTTAAGTTGCGACATGCCTACCGACTTTGTTCTTTTCTGGTTTTCGGTTGAGTCGCATCCATCGCATACCAAAACCCGCTTTCACAACATCCTCCAAAGCGTTTCACCGGCCGGGAGATTGAAATTGCCGCTTGACTTCAGCCCCTGTGTTAGCCGCAGCCATCGTTCGCCGCGCGGCCAGCACACCTAAAGGGCCGCAGCGTTGGCAGACAAGTCGGTGAGGGGCCGCACTCCGAGGGGGCAATGCCAAGACCGATCGTCAAAGGCTGGGACATCCTTGGCAGCTAACGTCTCTGAGCGTCACGCCGCCCGCGCCGAACCAACTGCGCCCCAATCTCTATTACACCCTGAGCCCCTAATCTCCACTGGAGTCTGCGAAGCCCAATGCTCGCCGCATTGCATCGCCGAATAGGAGCATGCGGAAAGTCCTGATAGGAGCGGCTTTGAAGGGAGCATCGAGCAAGGCGGCGGTCTGAGAGCGGCGATTGGAAAGTAGCGGCGCCCCACGAACAATCTTAAGCCCCGAATCGAGAGATTTATCCTATCGATTTGCCTCAGCTAGCTCTTGATACAGCGGGCGCGCCTACCATATGCACTAAGAAAAGCATGTGAGCATGACCAGCCGGGTCGCATACTTCATGCTTTTGCGATAGGTACAGGCAGGAACAGGTAAAAAGTGGCGTGAGTGCGCGAGTTGGGATCGTTCGCCTGCTCGAGGGACGAGGCAGACCACGCTCCAGCGTACAGAACCTACCGTCGTCGAGTCGGCCTCGCGGTCGGCATGAGACACTACGGCATCAACGACGACCCGGTGTGAGCCCAAACGATGTCCCCTTCCATTGGCCCGAAGTCAGAAGCGCTCAGTTTTCTCTCAGCGGGAGGACAGATGGGGGAGTTCTTCCGCTCCTATGCTTGGGATCAGACGCCGATGGGTGCACCCGAGGCTTGGCCCCAGTCCCTACGAACCTCCTTGGGTTTTGTCCTCAACTCAACCCTGCTGGGTGCGGTGCTCTGGGGACCGGAGCTCCGGCTTCTTTACAACGATGCCTATCGCATGATGCTTGGGGACCGGCACCCTTGGGCGCTGGGGAGGCCCGTGAAGGAGGTATGGGGAGAAACTTACGCCCCGATTGCCGATGCGTTCGCCGAGGTCATGACCAGCGGCAAAGGGTTTGGG
>NZ_JBFULC010000121.1:0-4241 GCF_056400525.1 Stenotrophomonas sp. P5_A9 | reverse complement strand
CTGCAAAGACACGACCTGCGGCGACACTCCAAAAGCCTCCCTGGTGAAATTAGCGCTGTGGAACCACCCGATCCCATCCCGAACTCGGAAGTGAAACGCAGCTGCGCCGATGGTAGTGTGGCTCAAGCCATGCGAGAGTAGGTCATCGCCAGGGTTTATACCCAAAAACCCCGCTGCTCATGCAGCGGGGTTTTTCTTTGCGCGTGTTCCGGCGTCGGTGTCGCGCATTACCGTCCCGGTAGAGCCGAGCCATGCTCGGCTGCTTTCCAACACCTGTGCACGATCCCCACCGGTGCGGTGCCGAGCATGGCTCGGCACTACCCGGCTGCGGGGAATGCACACACGTGTCCCCGTAGAGCCGAGCCATGCTCGGCTGTTTTCCAACACCTGTGCATGATCCCGACCGGCGCGGTGCCGAGCATGGCTCGGCACTATCTGACCGCGGGGAATGCACATACCCGTCCCGGTAGAGCCGAGCCATGCTCGGCTGCTTTCCAACACCTGTGCATGATTCCCACCGGTGCGGTGCCGAGCATGGCTCGGCACTACCTGACCGCGGGGAATGCACATACCTGTCCCGGTAGAGCCGAGCCATGCTCGGCTGCCTTCCAACACCTGTGCACGATCCCCACCGGTGCGGTGCCGAGCATGGCCCGACCACCGATCTTGCCTGCGACCCTATCGACGCATGGACCCTGATGCGGAAGCCCTTTAAACAGGGCCCTGCTCATCCCTGCCATGCGATCCCATTGTCGGCCGAGGGCACCGCACCGGCGGTCCATCACGATGCGATCTGGTGCGCGGGCCGACAAACAAAAACGGCGCCCTATGGGCGCCGTTTCGTGTTCAACCTGATAACCGCAAGCCGCTCAGGGAGCCGGTGCTGCCGCTTCCGGCGCAGCGCCCTTGCCCTTCATCATCGCGTCGCGTGCCGCCTTGAACGGGTTGCCCTCATACCAGTTCGGCCAACGATCACCACCGGCCAGCTCCTTGCCCACGCCGTACAGCAACTGCAGGTCTTCCACCGTGCCGTCCAGCTTCCAGGTGGCCGGGTCGAACTCATCCTTCGGGCCGTGGTAGCGGTCGCGGCCATACGCCTCGGCTGCCTTGCGGCCTGCCTCGACGCCACCGTCGCGCAGGTCTTCCCCGCCATCGGCATACAACGCCGGCACGCCGGCCTTGGCGAAGTTGAAGTGGTCCGAACGGAAGTAGAAGCCGCTCTGCACCGAGGTCTCACCATGCAGGGTACGGCCCTGGTTGGCGGCCAGCGGTTTGAGGATGTCTTCCAGCTCCGAGCTGCCGAAACCGGTCACGGTCAGGTCCTTGGCGCGGCCGGCCACCGACATCGCATCGATGTTGATCACCCCGGCAATCTTGTCCAACGGGAAGGTCGGGTGGCTGACGTAGTACTTGGAACCGAGCAGGCCCGATTCTTCCAGGGTCACCGCCAGGAACACCACCGAACGCTCCGGCGGCGGCTGCTGGTGCACCATCGCATCGGCCACTTCCAGGATTCCGGCTACGCCGGTCGCGTTGTCCACCGCGCCGTTGTAGATGTTGTCGCCCTGCTCACCCTCGTGCTTGCCCAGGTGGTCCCAGTGCGCCATGTACAGCACGGCCTCGTCGGCGCGCTTGCTGCCCGGCAGGACGCCGACCACGTTGCGCGAGGTCTTTTCGGCGATGGTGCTCTTCAGGTCGAAGGACACCTTGGCTTTCAACGAGACCGGCTTGAAGCCGCGCTTGCTGGCGTCCTTGTAGGCCTTGTCCAGATCCAGCCCGGCATCGGCGAACAGCTGGCGCGCCGCCTCGGCACTCAACCAGCCCTGCGCCGGAATGCGTGCCTCCGGATCATCCTTGGCCGGCAGGTCGTACTGCGGGCCGGCCCACGAGTTCTTGACCACGTCCCAGCCATACGACGCACCGGCAGTGTCATGCACGATCAGCGCCGCGGCGGCGCCCTTGCGGGCGGCTTCCTCGAACTTGTAGGTCCAGCGCCCGTAGTAGGTCATGCGCTTGCCGTCGAACAGCTTGGCGTCGTTGACGTGGAAGCCGGGGTCGTTGACGAACATCACCACCGTCTTGCCCTTCCAGTCCTGGCCGGCGTAGTCGTTCCACTTCTGCTCCGGCGCATCCACGCCGTAGCCGACGAACACCAGCTCGCTGCTGTCGACGTTCACCTCCGGCTGGCCACTGCGGGTGCCGATCACCATGTCGGTGCCGAATGTCAGGTCGCGGGTCTTGCCGGCCTGGTCAAGCTTGAGCACCGTGGATTCGTCAGCCGTGGTTTCGGTCATCGCCACGTCCTGGAACCAGCTGTCACCGTTGCCCGGCTGCAGGCCGATGCGCTGCATCTGGTCGCGGATGTAGTTGACGGTCAACGCTTCGCCCTTGCTGCCCGGTGCACGACCTTCGAAGTCGTCCGAGGCCAGGGTCTTGACCAGTTCGCCGAAGTCGGCGGCGTTGATCTCCGGGGAGAACGCATGGCCGACGGCGGCAGGCGACTGCGTGGCCGCATTGGCCGCGGAGTCGGCCGGGGCGGTGGCTTCGCCTTTGCACGCGGTCAGCGCGGCGGTGGCGGCAAGGCACAACAGAAGTTTGCGGGGCATCATCGATTCCTGGATCCAGTGGGCCGGTGCATTCAACGCACCGGGAGAGGGTATCAATCCTGCGGCGCGGCGTCGGTATCGAACGGGATGGCCTGCGCACCGCTGATCGCGCCGACGTGCGCGCTGCGATGCACATACAGGGTGACCTCGCGCTCGAACTGCAGGCTGCCGTCGACGCTGGCCTTCGGGCCGATGATCACGCGCGGCTTGCGCCCGCTGGTGAGGGACAGGTTGAAGTTGGGCTTCTTGACCCGGATCCCGCCCTGCACCTGCGAGCCGACGCCGACGGTGATGTCACCGTTGACGGTTTCGATGTTGCCGCGCAGGCGCGTCTCGACCAGCCCGATGCCGCCATTGACGGTTTCCATGTTGCCGTCGATCTGGCTGCCGCGATCGATGAAAATGCTGCCGTTGACGGTCTCAACGTTGCCCGCGGCGACCACATCGCGGCCGATCCTGACGTTGCCGTTCACCGTGGAAACGCCGGTGGTCTGGGCGCGGTCGTTGACCTGGATACTGCCGTTGACGGTCTGGATCTCGCGGGTCACCACGCCTTCTTCGACGGTGATGCCGCCGTTGACCGTTTCCAGATCGCCGTAGGATTGGCCACTGCTTGCGCGGATGCTGCCGTTGACCTTGCTGATGTCGTCGCTGGCGAAGGCGGGCGCGCAGGACAGCGCCAGGGCCAACAGCAGCGAGAGCGGAATATGTTTCATGATGACCTCGTGTCCGGGGTGCGGCTGGCAGGCCGCCTATGGGGATGTCACCATGCATCGCTACAATCCGCATCTGCCTGAAGTCACTGGAAAGCCCTTGCGCCACAACGCTTCTTCCTCACGCTGGAATAACAATCCGTTGCCTGCACACCGGGGCGCGACCGCCTTGCGTGGGCTGGCGCGTGGCCTGTTGCTGGCGCTGGCGATGCTGGCGCTGGGCCCAGTGGCGGCGCAGACCTCCAAGGAAGCCGAGCGCAAGCTGCAGAAGCTGCGCAGCGAGCTGAAGGGCGTGGCGCAGGAACGGCGTGCGCTGGAGGGGCAGCGCGGCCAGGCATCGCGACAGCTGCGCGAGGCCGACGAGAAGGTTGCCCGTACCGGGCGCGTGCTGGCCCAGACCGAAACCGCGCTGCAGCGCGAAACCCGCGCCATGGAGGAACTGCAGCGCAAGCGCAGCGACCTGCAGGCGGGGATGCAGAAGCAGCGCGAGGAACTGGCCTCGCTGCTGCGCTCGGCCTACCGCATCGGCAACAACGCCCCGTTGAAGCTGCTGCTGTCGCAGGACCGCGTGGCCGACGCCAACCGCAGCCTGGCCTACCACCGCTACCTGCAGCGCGAGCGCGCGCGCCGCATCCAGCTGATCACCCATGACCTGGCCGAGCTGCAGGCCGTCGAGGCGCAGATCGTCGAGCGTCGCCAGGCGCTGGAAGGCACCCGCCAGCAGCAGAAGCAGCAGGTGGTGACCCTGGCCGATGACCGGCGCACGCGCGCGGCCACGGTGGCCAGCCTGGACGAACGTTACAAGGACCGCAGCGAACGCGAGAAGGCGCTGGGCCAGGACGCCAAGGCGCTGGAATCGCTGCTGGCCAACCTGCGCGCCGCCGCCGCGCGTGCCGAAGCCGAGCGCCGCGCCGCCGCACGC
>NZ_JBFULC010000120.1:0-4470 GCF_056400525.1 Stenotrophomonas sp. P5_A9 | reverse complement strand
ACTACGTCGCGCGCAAGTACGGCCGCGACCGCGTCAGCCAGATCATCACCTACGGCACCATGGCCGCCAAGGCCGTGGTGCGCGACTCCGGGCGCGTGCTCGGCTTCCCGTATGGCCTGGTCGACGGCGTCTCCAAGCTGATCCCCAACATCCTGGGCATCTCGCTCAAGGACGCCATGGGCGAAGGCAAGGATTCGGAAATGGCCTCGCCGGAGCTGATCCAGCGCTACCAGAACGAAGACGATGTCCGCGACCTGATCGACCTGGCCCGCCAGCTCGAAGACCTCACCCGCAATGCCGGCAAGCACGCCGGTGGCGTGGTGATCGCGCCCGAACCGCTGGCCGAGTTCTGCCCGCTGTTCGCCGAACACGACGAAGGCGGCCGCGGCCGCAACCCGGTCACCCAGTTCGACAAGAACGACGTCGAAGAAATCGGCCTGGTCAAGTTCGACTTCCTCGGCCTGCGCACGCTGACGATCATCGACTGGGCGGTCAAGGCGATCAACAAGCGCCACGAGCGCGCGGGCATTCCGCCGGTGGACATCACCGCGCTGCCGCTGGACGACGCGGCCACCTACAAGGACATCTTCGCCAACGGCAATACCGGCGCGGTGTTCCAGTTCGAATCCTCAGGCATGCGCCGCCTGCTGAAAGACGCGCGCCCCGACCGCTTCGAAGATCTCATCGCGCTGGTGTCGCTGTACCGCCCCGGCCCGATGGACCTGATTCCCTCCTTCAACGCGCGAAAGCACGGGCAGGAAGAAATCATCTATCCCGATCCGCGCACCGAAGCGATCCTGAAAGACACCTACGGCATCATGGTGTACCAGGAGCAGGTCATGCAGATGGCGCAGATCGTCGGCGGTTACTCGCTGGGCGGCGCGGACCTGCTGCGGCGCGCGATGGGCAAGAAGGTGCCGGCCGAAATGGCCAAGCATCGCGAGATCTTCCGCGAAGGTGCGGCCAAGGACGGGGTCAGCGAGGCCAAGGCCGACGCGATCTTCGACCTGATGGAAAAGTTCGCCGGCTACGGCTTCAACAAGTCGCACGCCGCCGCCTACGCGCTGGTGAGCTACCAGACCGCCTGGCTCAAGCGCCACTACCCGGCCGAGTTCATGGCCGCGACGCTGTCCTCGGACATGGACAACACCGACAAGGTGGTCGGCTTCCTGGCGGAGGTGCGCAACCTCGGCCTGACCGTGCTGCCGCCGCGGGTCAACGCGTCCGCCTACATGTTCGAAGCGTCCAGCGCCGACACCATCCAGTACGGCCTCGGCGCGATCAAGGGCGTCGGCCAGGGCGCATGCGAAGCGGTGGTGGAAGAGCGCCAGCGCGGTGGTCCGTATGAATCGCTGCTGGATTTCTGCATGCGCGCCGAATCGGGCAAGCTCAACCGGCGCACGCTCGAAGCGATGATCAACTGCGGCGCGATGGACGGCCTGGGCAAGAACCGCGCCTCGCTGATGCTGCAGTTGCCTGAAGTGCTCAAGGCCACCGACCAGATCACCCGCGAGAAGGCCTCCGGGCAGAATTCGCTGTTCGGCGCGCCCAGCCCGAAGAGCACCGCGATGCAGCTGGACCTGCCCGAAGCCAAGGAATGGGCACTGGGCCAGCTCCTCGATGGCGAACGCGACACGCTCGGCTTCTACCTGAGCGGCCACCCGTTCGATCCCTATGCCGAGGACGTCAAGGAACTGGTCGGCACCGACCTGGGCATGCTCGAACGCCTGATCCCGCCGGCGCGCCCGAGCAAGGACGGGGAGAAGCGCGCGTGGCGCCAGGAAACCCCGGTGATCCTGGCCGGCCAGGTGGTCGGCGTGCGCCGCAAGGGCGAAAGCCAGGTCTTCATGCAGCTGGAAGACAGCAAGGGCCGCGTGGAGTGCAGTGCCTTCACCGACGGCCTGGCCGAATTCGGCCACCTGATGACCAAGGACCGCATCCTGATCGTCAAGGGTGGCCTGCGCGAAGACGAATTCAACGGCGGCTACGCGTTGCGCCTGCGCCAGTGCTGGGATTACGACGAGGTGTGCGCCAACTACGCCACGCGTCTGTCGCTGCGCCTTGACCTGCGCCAGGGCGACCCGGCGTGGTCGCGCATCAACGCGCTGCTGGACCGTCACCGCCCCGGCCGCACACCACTGCGCCTGGATCTGCTGCTCGGTTCCGAACAGGGACCGGTGGCCGGCATGCTCGACGTGGCCGGCGATACCGCCGTGCGCGTGGACAGCCACCTGGTCGACGCCCTGCGCGCCGATCCCGCCGTGCGCACCCTGAAGGTGCGCTACAGCCCGCCGTGGGCCAACTGACCCGCGCCCTCCGCACTACAGGTACTTTGTTTTGATCAAGCGTTTGACCGTGCTGCTGCTCGCAGCCGTTGCCGTCACCGGCTGTTCCAGCCCGTCCCAGACCTTCGAGATCGACAACCCGGGCGATACACCGTTGACCCTGCGCATCGACGGCAACGAACTGCCAATCGCCGCGCACGCCTCGCGCCCGGTCAAGCTCAAGCCCGGCGAACACCACCTGCAGACCCCGGCGCTGGGCGATGTGCGGTTCATCGTGTACGCGCGTGGCAAGGGCGGCCTGATCAACCCGACCCTGGGCGAGTACGTGATCGCCAGCGAAATTTACGTCACCGACGAAGACAAGCTCAAGCACTTCGGCGCCCCCGGCAACCACATCGAACTGGGCGGGGTCGGCTTCGACGGTCCGTACAGCACCACCCATGCGCTGTTCATCGACCAGGCTTGGACGTTTGGCGTGCGCGAGCCGTTCCCGGACGAACAGACCGTGGCCCATGTGGACGAGACCGGCGGCCGGATCAGCACCAAGATCTTCACCGCCGCCGACTTCATCGCCTACGCCGAAGGCAATGCGGGCCAGCCCGGCGCCTACCGACGCCAGCAGCCGGCCGGCTACCAGCCCCCGCACTACACGCTGGAGGCCGCCCCGACCACGCTGCCGCCGCTGGACCCGGTCTTCGACGCCCATGCCGGCCCCCTGCGTGAGCTGTACGCGCGCTACCTCCGGGCCACCACGGCCGACGCCCAGCTGCAGCTGCAGCAGGAAGCGCTGCAGGCGCAGATCGCCTTTACCGTCGCCACCGCCGCGCTGGGCTCGGGCCTGCCGGTCGACGCCAACAAGGCCTACAACACCTTCGTCGAAACCCGCAGCACCCTGATGGGCAGTGCCGCGCTGGTGGTGCCCTGAGCTGACTGGCGCGCCCCGCCCCGCTGCGCTACCGTCGGTTTCCAGACGAGGGCGTACGGGGCTTTTCGGCGCATTCGGCTACACTTTCCCTCTTTTCTTCACGACGGTTTCCGATGAATCCGAACTACCTCGACTTCGAGCAACCCATCGCTGATCTGGAGGCGAAGATCCAGGAACTGCGCAGTGCCAGCGCAGGCCCTGCGGTCAATGTCGAGGCCGAGGTGCATGCCCTGCGGGACAAGCTGCGCGTGCGCACCGCGCAGATCTTCCGCAACCTGTCCTCGTGGCAGATCCTGCAGCTGGCCCGCCACCCCTCGCGCCCGTACACCGCCGACTACATCCGCATCTTCTGCGATGAGTTCCAGGAGTTGGCCGGCGACCGCGCCTTCGCCGACGACAAGGCCATCATGGGCGGCCTGGCCCGCATCGGTGGCCGGTCGGTGATGCTGATCGGGCACCAGAAGGGCCGCGACACCAAGGAAAAGATCAAGCGCAACTTCGGCATGCCCAAGCCGGAGGGCTACCGCAAGGCGCTGCGCCTGATGAAGATGGCCGAACGCTTCGGCCTGCCGGTGCTGACCCTGATCGACACTGCCGGCGCCTGGCCGGGCATCGACGCCGAATCGCGCGGCCAGTCCGAAGCGATCGCGCGCAACCTGCTGGAAATGGCCGAGCTGAAGGTGCCGGTGATCTGCACCGTGATCGGCGAAGGCGGCTCCGGTGGCGCCCTGGCGCTGGGCGTGGGCGACCGCACCGTGATGCTGGAATACAGCGTGTATTCCACCATCACCCCCGAAGGCTGCGCCTCGATCCTGTGGAAGGACGCCGGCAAGGCCAAGGACGCCGCCGAGCAGCTGGGCATGACCGCCCCGCGCCTGAAGGGCCTGGGCCTGATCGACAAGGTGGTGCGCGAGCCGACCGGCGGCGCCCACCGCAACCCGAACCAGATGGGCAAGCGCCTGAAGGCCGTGCTGCTCAACGAACTGGACGAACTGCAGAAGCTGTCGGTGGACGAACTGCTGGCCAGGCGTTACACGCGCCTGCGCAGCTACGGCACCTACGAAACGGTCTGAGCCGCGGCTCGATCGGCAAAAGGTAGAGCCGACCGTTGGTCGGCTGCCGTTGCGGTTGCCGCAGCAGCCACCTTCCCGGTAGTGCCGGCCGCTGGCCGGCTCCCGATACCGCTGGACACGTTGGGGAGAGCCGGCCAGCGGCCGGCACTACCGGGAAGGTGGCTGCTGCGGCAACCGCAACGGCAGC
>NZ_JBFULC010000119.1:0-4644 GCF_056400525.1 Stenotrophomonas sp. P5_A9 | reverse complement strand
TATTTCGCCYCCAAGGGCATSGGRGCCCARCRCCCGACCCACCGACCACCGAGAGAAGCCYGGCTTCCRCCTGCWTRCCGCAAGCCGAGCCYCKTAGCRGCCGGTAGCAACTGTGTTGACCAGCGCCCGGCCCACCGACTGCCGCTTCATAAAGGTCCAGAGAGCGCCCGATGTTTCCCACGCCGATGGAATAACACGCAAAAAAAATCCGGCCCACACCGGGGCCGGATCCAGGTTTTCACCGCGCGGCCAACGCCGCAGCAGGCAGGCTTACAGCGCCTGCAGTTCTTCGTTGGCGTTGCGCTTCTTCTGCGCCGGTGCGGCGGCCGGCGGCGGGGTCAGCATCACCGCCGGGGTGGTGGCGTTTTCCACCGGCACCTCCAGGTAGGGCAGCTTCAGCGTTTCGCTGGTCTGGCGGCGGATCTCGTTGGTCAGTGCCGGGCTGTCGTTGAGCTTGCGCCCGTAGGACGGCACGATCTGCTTCAGCTGCGCTTCCCAGCCGGCGGCCATCTGCTGCGGGAACGCCTTCTTGAGCAGGTCCAGCATGATCGGCGGCGACGTCGAGGCGCCCGGCGAGGCGCCCAGCAGCGCGGCCAGGGTGTGATCCTTGTCGGTCACGATCTCGGTACCGAACTGCAGCACCGGACCCTTCTCCGGGTCGCGCTTGATGATCTGCACGCGCTGGCCGGCGGTGACCAGTTTCCAGTCCTCACGCTTGGCGTTGGGGAAATACTTGACCAGTTCGGCCTGGCGATCCGCGTCGTTCAGGCGCGCCTGGCCCATCAGGTACTTCACCAGGTCCAGGTTCTCCATGCCCACATCGAGCATGCCGGCCACGTTGTTGTGGTTGACCGAGGAATACAGGTCGAACCACGAGCCGTGCTTGAGGAACTTGGTGCTGTACAGCGCGAAGGGCCCGAACAGCACCACCGGCTTGCCGTCCAGCTTGCGCGCGTCCAGGTGCGGCACCGACATCGGCGGCGAGCCGGTCTCGGCCATGCCGTAAGCCTTGACCGAATGGCGTCCGGCGATTGCCGGGTCCTGGAAGGCCAGGAACTGGCCGCCCACCGGGAAGCCGGCATAGTCCTTCGCCTCGGGGATGCCCGACAACTGCAGCAGCTTCAGCGCGGCACCGCCGGCCCCGATGAACACGAAGCGCGACTTGATCGTGGACTCCTTGCCGGACTTCAGGTCCTTGACCGTCACGTTCCAGCTCTTGTCCTCGTTCTGGCGCAGCGCGCCCACTTCATGCTCCAGGTGCAGCTGGAAGTTCGGGCTGCGCTGCAGGCCGGCGGTCAGCTGCCGGGTGATCACGCCGAAGTTGACGTCGGTGCCCAGCGGCATCCAGGTCGCGGCGACCTTCTGCTTCGGGTCGCGGCCTTCCATCAGCAGTGGCGCCCACTGCTTGATCTGCGTGGCATCCTCGGAATACTGCATGCCGTAGAACAGCGGGTTCTTGACCAGCGCCTGCTGGCGCTTGTGCAGGTAGGCGATGTTGTCATCGCCCCACACAAAGCTCATGTGCGGGGTGGGATTGATGAAATCCGATGGTTCGCCCAGGCGCCCCTGCTTGATCTGGTGCGACCAGAACTGGCGGGAGATCTCGAACTGTTCGGCGATACCGACCGCCCGCTTGGTCTCGATGCTGCCATCGGGCAGTTCGGGGGTGTAGTTGAGTTCGGCGAACGCCGAGTGGCCGGTGCCGGCGTTGTTCCAGCCGTCCGAACTCTCCAGCGCCACGCCGTCGAGGCGTTCGTAGAGCTGGATGTTCCAGTCCGGCTGCAGTTCCTGCAGGAACGTGGCCAGGGTGATGCTCATGATGCCGCCGCCGACCAGCACGACATCGACCGGCTTGCCGTTGGCCGCGGCCGGGACCGAGCGCTGGTGCAGGGGCCAATACAGGAAAAGCGCGGCTGTCAGCAGCAACAGCACGAGCAGGCCGAGGACGACCTTGGCGAATTTCTTCATGGGGATCTCAGGTGGGGGAGATGTGAACAGGATGCCCACGCCCCGGCTACGAGGCGTGAAGAAACAAAGGGTTGGCACTCCAGGATGGCGATTTTATCGCCTTTCGCCCGATTTCTGGTGCAACGCAGCATCCGGCCGGTGCAATGCGCTCAATCCGGCGAAAGGGTGAAGTACTCGGCCAGGAAGTAGATCGCCTGGTACAGCAGCGCTGCCACGGCCAGCGCCAGCTGCACGCGTCGCTGGCGGCAGACCGCACCCAGGCCGGCGACCGCCAGCATCAGCACCGTATGCAGGGGATAGGCCGGCCCGAGCATCTGCCACCGGCTGTGGCCCTTGATGGCCGTATCGCCCAGGTCGAGCAGGGTCAGCAGCGCCAGCATGCCGAAGAACCAGCCGCGACGTTGCAGCAGATAGGCCTCATAACTGCCGTACTCGCGCACGTCATCGGGAAACAGCAGCACGCACAGCATGAACCAGGCCGCGCAGTAGGCGATGACAAACAGGTACAGCCCGAACGTCCATTGGCGCACTTCGCCGAGGCGGAACTCCCACCACCAGAACGTCACCACCGAGATCAGCGCCCACAGCACCCAGCACAGGTGGATCCATGACCAACCACGCCGCCCGGGGTGCTCGATGATCGAGGCCAACCCGCGCAGCAGGGTAGTGATGCTCAGCCCCAGGATGATGCTGAGCACCACGCGGATATGCAGGTAGACCGGATCGGTGTCCATCGCCATGGCCATCGCGGGGATGCGCCGATGCTGCGCCGGYCGGGATCATCGGGCCGTGTAGGGCGTGGCGCCCCGCAGGATGTGCTTCTTGCTTCTGAACCGTGCCGGCCGATCCCGTCAGCGCTTCTTCCGCACCAGCGTGGTCGACGCATCCAGCACCGCCCGGGTCAGCAGCGCCATGGTCTGCACGTCGCCCTTCCAGTGCTGCCAGTACAGCGGCACGTCTTCCCACGCGCGCTGCTTCATCAGCACCAGTCGGCCGGCCTCCAGATGGCGCTTGACCAGCGGCAGCGGATTCATCGTCCAGCCCAGCCCGCCCAGGTTGGCCTGGACGAACGCCCGCGTCGACGGAATCCACCACGTCGGCGCCGTCAGTGGCAGATCGTCACCGGCCAGGCGTCGGGCGAAACGCGCCTGCATGTCGTCCTTGCGGTTGAACACCAGCACCGGCGCCTGCGCCAGCGACTGCGCATTGACCCCCTTGGCGAAATGCTTCTCATGGAAGGCCGGGGTGCACGTGGCGGCGTAGCGGATGCTGCCCAGCGCATGGATCTGGCAGCCCTGCACCGGCTCGTCCAGCGTGGTCACCGCGCCGAGCACCGCCCCCTGGCGCAGCAACGCCACCGTGTGGTCCTGGTCTTCCGAACGCAGGTCCAGCGTGGTGCCGGTCTGCCGCGCGAAGTTCAGCGCCGCCTCCGGGAACCAGGTCTCCAGGCTGTCGTGGTTGACCGCCACCGGAATGCTCGCGTGCGGCAGGTCTTCATCGGCGATACCCATCCGATGCAGCGCATCGTGCTCCAGCAGCGCCGTCTGCTCGGCCAGCTGCACCAGCACCTGGCCCTCCGGGGTGGCCACCGCGGGCGAGGAGCGCTTTACCAGCAGTCGCCCGACCCGATCCTCCAGCGCCTTGATCCGCTGGGACACCGCCGAAGCGGTCACATTGAGCGACTGCGCGGCCCGCTCGAAGCTGCCCTCGCGGACCACCGCGGCCAACGCGCGCAGCTGGGCATGGTCGATGCGCATCAGATTAAGTCTCGCTAAAGATGGTTAAGTAAGTTTAGCTCTACTTTTTCATGTTGCGGCGCGACAATGTGCGCCATCCGGTGCTGTACGCCTTGGCGAGGCACCGCTCCCACCTGCAAGACAAGGCGGTATCCCATGTTCTCCACCATTCTCTCCGGCGGCCCCGGTCTGGCCGCGTGGCTCAGCGGCGCCGCTACCGGCATCGGCCTGTTCGCCGTGGTCGGTGCGCAGAGCGCCTTCATCCTGCGCCAGGGCATCCTGCGCAAGCACATCGTGCCGGTGGTAGCCACCTGCGCGGCGATCGACGGCATCTTCATCTTCGCCAGCGTGGCCGGCCTGCGCACCCTGACACAAGCGCTGCCGTGGCTGACCACGGTGGTGCTGTGGGGCGGCGTCGCCTTCCTGGCCTGGTACGCCTGGCAGTCGGCGCGGCGTGCGCTGGCCGGTGGCGGCGGCATGCACGTGGACGATGGCGACAGCACCTCGCGCCGTGCCGTGCTGATTTCAGCAGTCGGCTTCTCGCTGATCAACCCGCATTTCTGGTTGGACATGATGGTCATTGGTGGCATTGCCGAGAACTTCGGCAACGCGCGCATGGCGTTCGCCGCCGGCGTGTTCACCGCCAGCTGCCTGTGGCTGACCGCCCAAGGGCTGGGCGCACGCATGCTGGCCCCGCTGTTCACCAAGCCCAAGACCTGGCGGATTCTGGACGGCACCATCGCGGTGATTCTGTCGATCCTGGCCCTGACCCTCGCGTTCCGCGGCATGCATTGAACTCTCTCCTCGATGCGTTCCTTCAATGGCACCGCTTGCGGTGCCATTTTTTATGGGTTTTCCCCTGCATCCGCGTGGTAAGCACGAAGCCCGCCGTGGACCTTTACAGGCGCGGCCGTCGGTGGGTCGGGCGCTGGGGCCCCAG
>NZ_JBFULC010000118.1:0-4817 GCF_056400525.1 Stenotrophomonas sp. P5_A9 | reverse complement strand
CGGGCGCTCGGGGCGGACATCGGCATCGTCGTCGGCATGGGGCGGGCGGCAGGCAGCGGAGCGGGAGCGGCGGGAGCGGCGATCGGTGCGCGCGTGGGGGCGGGCGCGCTGTCGTGCAGCACCTCGTCCGGCAGGTCGTCCCAGCTGGGGCGGGCGGCGTCGGCAGCGGCTAGAGCAGCCGAGCGTGGCTCGGCTCTACCGGGCGGGCCGAGCGCAGGGTCGTTCATCAGTTCGTCGAGCAGCGCGAGGTTGGCCGGGCTGCCGGGCGAGGTCGGTGTTTGGTGAGCGATCGCGCGGGTATCGACCGGCGGGCCGAGCGCAGGGTCGTTCATGAGTTCGTCGAGCAGCGCGAGGTTGGCCGGGCTGCCGGGCGAGGTCGGTGTTTGGTGAGCGATCGCGCGGGTATCGACCGGCGGGCCGAGCGCAGGGTCGTTCATCAGTTCRTCGAGCAGCGCGAGGTTGGCCGGGCTGCCGGGCGAGGTCGGTGTTTGGTGAGCGGTCGCGCGGGTATCGACCGGGGGGCCGAGCGCGGGGTCGTTCATCAGTTCRTCGAGCAGCGCGAGGTTGGCCGGGCTGCCGGGCGAGGTCGGGGTTTCGTGAGCGATCGCGCGGGTATCGACCGGGGGGCCGAGTGCGGGGTCGTTCATCAGTTCGTCGAGCAGYGCGAGGTTGGCCGGGCTGCCGGGCGAGGTGGGGGTTTSGTGAGCGGTCGCGCGGTTATCGACGGGTGGTCCGAGCGCGGGGTCGTTCATCAGTTCGTCGAGCAGCGCGAGGTTGGCGGGGCTGCCGGGCGAGGTGGGTGTTTCGTGAGCGATCGCGACGCTCTCGGCCGGTGCGCCTAGGGTGGTGTCGACAGCCGCGTCGCGTGTGGCGTCGGCCGCGGGCGCGGTCGAATGGACGAACTCGGCGCTGATCGCCAGCGCGACGCCTGCCGCTTCAGCGCCGTCCTGCGCGACCACCGCGGCCGCCGGGGCGGCGGGCACGTCAGCCGGTGCCGGCGCGGTCGGYACGGCATCGCCGAGCAACTGCTCCAGGTAGTCGTCGAGCACGCCGGCGGTGTTCATGCCGCGCGCTCCATCTGCAGCGCGTCGTCGGCCAGGATCCATTCAAGTGCGCGGCGGTAGGCGGCCAGGCCGCGACCGGGGTAGTCCTCGGACTGCGGCGGCACGGTCAGGCTGGCGGCGTTGCAGATGCGGGTGTCGACCGGGATCGCGTCTTCCCAGACGCGGTGGCCGTGCTTGTCCTGCATCTGCTTGACCGTTTCATTGCCGGCGCGGGTGCGGCGGTCGAACAGCGTCGGCAGGATCGACATCGGCAGCGTGCGGCGACGCGACCGTTCCACCATTTCACCGGTGCGGACCATGCCATCCAGCCCGTGCAGGGCCAGTGGCTCGGCCTGGGTGGGGATGATCAGGCGGTCGGCCGCGGCCAAGGCGTTGATCATCAGCAGGCCCAGGGTGGGCGCGCAGTCCAGCAGGATGTAGTCGTGCTGGCCCTGGTGGCGGCCCAGCGCGTTCTGCAGCGCCAGGCCCAGCCCGGGCTGGTTGGCGCTGCGGCGTTCCAGAGTGGCCAGCGCGGCCTGTGCGCAGACGTAGTCCAGGCCGGGGATGTCGCTTCGGTGGCTGAGCGTGGACAGCTCGGCCGGCGGTGCGCCGAACAGTTCCAGCACGCCCTGCGGCGGCGGATCCAGCGGCACGCCAAAGGCGCGGGTGAGCGAGGAATGCGGATCGAGGTCGATCAGCAACACCCGGTGGCCCAGCGTGGCCAGGCCACGGCCGAGGGCCAGGGAGGTGGTGGTCTTGCCCACGCCGCCCTTCTGATTGGCGATTGCCCAGATGCGCATTCGGTTCACTCCTTCATTGCAGGGGGAACGGCGGCGCCAACGCGGCTGCCGGCCGGCACCGGTGGCAACTGCACCGGGGCGAGGGGGGTAAGGGAGGGGGATGCGGCCTTCGGCGCCGGTGCGGACCCGGCGGTCAGCTGCGGGCCGATCGGGTCCACGCCCTGGGCGGTATCGGCCAGGATGATGACCATGACGCGCCGGTTGCGGTTGCGGCCTTCGGCGCTGGCGTTGTCTTCGCGCGGACGGAACTGGCCATAGCCGACCATCGCCAGCCGCGCCGGCTGCAGGCCCTGGTCGGCGAACAGGTGCACCACGCTGGCCGCGCGCCCGGCCGACAGTTCCCAGTTGGAGGGGAACAGCGAGGTGGCGATCGGGACGTTGTCGGTGTGGCCTTCCACGCGCACGCCATTGGGCGCATCGCGCAGCACCTGGGCCAGCGTGGACAGCGTGTCGCGCGCATGCACGTCCAGCGTGGCCGAGCCGGTGGGGAACAGGATGTCGCTGTTGATCTCCACCTCGATCCACAGCTCGGTGCGGCGCACGGTGATCATGCCGCGATCGATCAGCGGGGCCAGCGTGGCGGTGAGTTTGTCGGCGATGGTGTTGAGCTGGCGCTCGGCGCGCTGCAGCTGTTCCTGGTTGCGCACCGATACCGGCATGCGCATCTGCGAGGCCATCGCCGGCAGCAGCGTGGGGTCGTTGGACGGGGCCGGTGCGGACGGGCCGACGCGGTTGCCGGCCTTGATCACCGACGGGCTGTCCCAGCCGCCGCCCTGCACCTGCTGGTTGCCCACCTGCACCGGGTTGATGGTGCGTGGCGCGCCGCCGAAGGCGGTGGTCAGCGCGTCGGCCATGACCCGGTACTTACCTTCGTTGAGCGAGGAGATGGCGTACATCACCACGAAAAAGGCCAGCAGCAGCGTCATGAGGTCGGCATAGGGAATCGCCCAGGCCTCATGGTTGGCATGCTCTTCGTGGTGCTTGCGACGGGCCATGTCAGTGCAGGAATCCGGACAGGTTGGTTTCGATGTTGCGCGGGTTCTCGCCCTGGGCGATGGAGATCAGCCCTTCGATGATCATTTCGCGGTCGCGGCTGTTGTGGTGGATCACGCTCTTGAGCTTGGCCGACACCGGCAGGAACAGCAGGTTGGCCGAGGCGATGCCGTAGATGGTGGCGGTGAATGCCGCGGCGATGCCGTGGCCGAGCTTGCTTGGGTCGGCGAGGTTCTTCATCACCGCGATCAGGCCCAGCACCGCGCCGATGATGCCCAGGGTAGGGGCGTAGATGCCCATGCCCTCGAACACCTTGGAGGCAGCCAGGTCCTGGTGTTCCTGGCTGCTCAGCTCGATTTCCATCATGTGGCGGATGGTTTCCGGCTCCACGCCGTCCACCAGCAGCTGCAGGCCCTTGCGCAGGAACGGGTCGCTCTGCGCGTCGACCTGCGCTTCCAGGCCCAGCAGGCCCTGGCGGCGGGCGATATTGCTCCACTCGACGATCTGCTTGATCAGGTCGTGGCGGTCGCTGCTGGGCGGCAGGATCACCCAGCGCACGATCTTGAAGGCGTGCTTGAACACCGCCGGGGAGGTGTGCAGCAGGATCGAGGCGATGGTGCCGACAATCACGATCACAAAGGCCGCCGGCGACCACAGCGACGCCAGGCCAGCCCCTTTGAGGATGCTGCCGCCGACCAGTGAGGCCAGGGCGAGGAAAAGTCCAATGAGGCTGAGTCTGTCCATGGGTCCGTTATCGGCTTGTGTGAATGGGACTTGAGACACCGACGGCGGCAGGTGTTGCAGCGGTCACACTTTTATAGGGGTCAGGCGGTCAATCGTGCTGGGTGCGCAACCCGTCCACGTCCAGGATCAACGACATCCGTCCGTCGCCGATCAGGGTCGCGCCGGCATAGCCGCGCAGCCCGCGCAGTGCCTTGGGCAATGGCTTGATCACCACTTCCTCGCGGCCACGGACCTGGTCCACCACCAGCCCGAAGCGGGCTTCGCCGGCCTGCAGCACCACGATGGTGAGCAGCGGCGAGGCCGCCGGTTCCACCGCCAGCCAATGGCGCAGGTCCACCAGCGGCAGGGTGTGCGACTTGCGGTCCAGCACGGCGCGGCCGTCGAACCAGCCCAGCGAGGTGTTGGGGGCGTGCAGCACCTCCATCACGCGCGCCAGCGGCAGGGCGTAGACGTCTTCGCCGGCCTGCACCAGCAGGGTCGGCAGGATCGCCAGGGTGAGCGGGACGCGGATCATGAAGCGGCTGCCGCGGCCCAGTTCGGACTGGATCTGGATCTGCCCGCTGAGTTCGCGGATGCGCGACTGCACCACGTCCATGCCGACGCCGCGGCCGGAAATGTCGGTCACTTCCTGCTTGGTCGAGAAGCCGGGCAGGAACACCAGGTGCAGGCATTCCTCGCTGCTCAGGCGGGCGGCGGCTTCGGGATCGATCAGGCCCTTTTCGCGGGCCTTCTGGCGCAGCCGTTCCGGATCGATGCCGGCGCCGTCATCCTGCACCTCGATGCTGACGTAGTCGCCTTCCTGCTGCGCCGACAGGCGCACGTGGCCGTTGCGCGGCTTGCCTTGGGCTTCGCGCAGGTCCGGGGTTTCGATGCCGTGGTCGATCGCGTTGCGCACCAGATGCACCAGCGGATCGGCCAACGCCTCGACCAGGTTGCGGTCCAGTTCGGTTTCCGCGCCGACCAGCTCCAGTTCCACTTCCTTCTTCAGGTTGCGGGCCACGTCACGGGCAACCTTGGGGAAGCGCGAGAACACCTTGCCGACCGGCTGCATGCGGGTACGCATCACCGCTGACTGCAGGCGGGCGGTGGCGATATCCAGCGTGGACACGGCGCGGTCCAGCTCTTCATCGTGCAGGCGCGCGCGCAGGGTCTTGAGGCGGTTGCGCGAGAGCACCAGTTCGCCGATCAGGTTGACGATCGCGTCCAGGCGCTTGGTATCCACGCGCACGGTGTGCTC
>NZ_JBFULC010000117.1:0-4824 GCF_056400525.1 Stenotrophomonas sp. P5_A9 | reverse complement strand
CGTGAACCCGCCGGATGATCCGAACCCAACTGCGGCCGAGCCGGCCCCGCCGCCCGAGCCGGCCGCCCCCGCCGACGTCGCGCCGCCCAGCATCGATACCCCGCCGCCGGTGCCCACCGAGGTGGCCGGTGTGCCCGGGCCGCTGGCGGTGCCGCCCACGCCCGGGGCGCGCCCTGCGCAGGGCGACATCATTCCGCTCTACCGCTTCGAGACCGGCCTGTACTCGGTGGTGCCGCCGCTGCTGCGCGAGACCAGCCTGGCCAGCCTGGGCACTTTCCACGAACGCCAGGGCGAGCAGCGTCTGCTGGCCGGGCAGGGTGGCGTGCGCGCGGCTTGGGCGCGGCTGGTGGGGCAGAGCCACGAACAGCAGTGGGACGGCGACGCGCAGCCCGGCTTCGACGGCGACATCCAGGGCATCCAGGCCGGCTTGGACCTGTACGCCAACGCGGCCGACACCCACCGCGACCAGTTCGGCGTGTTTGTCGGGCGCACCCGTGCGCAGGGCAACGTGACCGGTTTTGCGATCGGCTGGGAAAACGTCGCGGTGGGCCGGACGCGGCTGGATGACAAACACGTGGGCGTGTACTGGACCCGCGCCGGCAGTGCCGGTGGCTACCTGGACGCGGTAGTGATGCAGAGCCGATACGACGGCGACGCAACGTCCTCGCGCGGGCTGGGCATCGACGTGCGCGGCGATGGCACCACCGCCTCGCTGGAAGTGGGCAAGCCGCTGCTGCGCTTCGGGCAGAGTGCGTGGTGGCTGGAACCCCAGCTGCAGGTGATCTGGCAGCGCACGTCGGTGGATGATGCCGGCGACGCGGTGTCCGCGCTGCGCTTTGACAACGACAACGCCTGGACCGGACGCGTCGGCCTGCGCCTGGCTGCCGACTACGACATCGCCGGCAACGGCTGGCAGCCGTACATCAAGCTCAATTACTGGCAGACCCTGGACGGCGAAGACCGCATCGATTTCGACAGCAACCGCATCCTCAACCAGCAGGATGCGCGTGCGCTGGAAGTGGGCGTGGGCGTGGTGGCGCGTTTCAACGCCAACGTCAGCGCGTTTGCGGTGGCCGATTACACACGTGACCTGGAAAGCAGCGCACGCAAGGAACGCAAGGTGATCGAAGGGAATATCGGGCTGCGGTTTGACTGGTGACAGCAGTGGGCAGTGTTACAGGAACTCGGCGCTGATTCTTGGCAGGTCGGTCGGGGTAATGCCCTGATCGACCGCGAAGACGGTTGCTGCCTGATCCGGTGCGCTTACCCTGTGTCCGCGTGCGCGCACATGCAGGTCGAACAACGTGTGCAGGGTGGTCTTGGGCAGTGACGATATCGCACGCAGCATCAGCGACACGCCGGCAAGGTTGTTGGCCACGTTGACGGCAAATCGCGGCGTGCTGGTGAGTCCGATGTCCAGCCACAGCGCCTGGCGTTCCACCAGGTCGAAGGCGATCGGCAAGCAGAAGGTGGTGTCCGAGGCCAGGTCGAACCGATCCACCACGGTGCCGGGCTCATAGATCTCGCCTGAATCCGGCGCGGTGCGCGCCATCCAGCCGGCGAAGCACTCGGGCAGATCGCAGTACGCCTGGCCGCTGAAGCTGCTCAGGCACATCACGATCCAGCGGATGCCACGCTCCCGGCAGTGATCGATATCGATATCGATGAACTCGCTCGCACCCTGCGGCGCATCGACGATGTCGCCGCTGTGATGGGCGCCGAAGGTGGCCAGGTTGTAATAGGCCAACGTATCGATGTACTGAACGTCCTCGCCGTAGATGGCGGCCGACAGATCGATATCCACGCGGGATTTCCCATTGCGCCACCAGCAGAACATGCGCAGGGTGTTGGCGTCCGACAGGGGCACGCGGCTGCCGCGCACCAGCGTACGCAATGCCTTGGATGCCGAGCGTTGCGAGAACGGCACCAGGTAGCGCGACAAGGCCGGGTCGATGTAACTGGCGCCCAGGGGCGGCAACGCGGCGAAGCGGGCGAGCAATGCTTGTTCGCAGCGCAGGGCCAGCGCCGCGCAGAGATCGGCATCGAGTGGGACAAGGCGATCGGGGATCGCGTACAGCTTGCCGACCTGGCCCTTGGGCAGGAAGACGCGCAGACCGCGGGGTGCCGCGCGGTGCTGGAAGTGGGTCATCACCTGCAGTAGCACCGGGGTGGACACCGAGGCCGCCACCTGTGCGAACGTGTCCACCACGTCCTGTACGTTGTGGCTGCGCCGGGCGAGCGCGTCCAGTCGCCGTGCCAGTTCACCCGGCCGTGCGCGCAGTACCGCCAGTGCGGTGCCGATATCGTCATCGGCCAGGGCGCATTCCACCTGCGCGTTGAAACCACGCAGGCGCTGCCCAGCGCGCAGCCGGGCGAAGTCGGCGGCGGTGCCCGGGAACCGCGCGGCATGTTCGCCAGGGTGCAGGCGCTCGGCCAGGCGCACCCAGCGCGGCGTCCAGCGCTGCAGGTCTTCCAGGCGGTTGGGCATTTTCTCCAACCAGTTGAGCAGCGCACGGCGCAAAGGACGCCGGTAGCGCCCGAAGCGGGTGGGCGTGGCCAGCGATACGTCGCCGTCGTCCAGCGCTACGGCGATGCGCAGCACATCGGTGGCGGTGCGCACATGACGGCCCAGGGCGAGGACGCGCGGATCGGCCGTGCCTTCATCGGCAAGCAGCGCGGCCACGACCACGGCCAGGTTCTCCTTGCAGGGAAGTGTCTCGGGAAGCAGCGACAACGCGCGCTCGCGATGCTGCGCCACGTACCAGCGCACATCGGCGCTGTCTTCCGGGGAGTACGGCGTACGCGCGGCGGCAAGCGCCACAAACAGCGCATCCACCTCGTCCTGTGTGCCCAGCTCGAGCACGCGCCAGTTGGGCACGTCCTGCCGGGGCGGTCGCGGCGTGGCCTCGCCCAAGCGATCGAGCTGGCCGCGATAGTGCAGATACGCGTTCCAGTACCGTTCGGCATCGCTGGCGCGCATCATCTGTGCCGGGAAGTCCGGGTACAGCGGCGCGTAATTCCGATGCGCGCCCAGCATCTCGCGCAAGGCGCGGATCAGGCGCTTGTAAAACGCCTCCACCTGGGTCAGCGACAACGTGGCCACCTGCTCGCACAGCGAAGGCGACATCTGGAAGCCGAGGGCTTCCAGGTTTTTCTGCAGCGTGGCGACCACCTCAAGCGGCTGGCGCTCGCGTCCCGCGCTTAGGATGACCTTGGATCTGCGCCGCAACAGCATCGGGTTCATGGCTTACCGTGGGATGCGTGGCGGCAGGAAAAGAGGTGGGGCGGAAAGCGAAGGCACTAGTTCGAAGTGTAGAAGGAAGCACCCTCATAGCCGCCCCGTCGCAAGCTTACCCAGTAACCGCGGCGCGCTTCAATGTGCCTGACCTCCGCCCGACGGACCGCCCCGCGCGTGATCCGGCAGAGGGGCGGGGGAGGATCGCAGATGGAATCCTCACGCACCTGTCCGTTGAAGCGATCAGCGCAACGCGCCAATCGCCTGTGTACGCGCCCTCGCCAACGCCTCACCCACCGCCGGGCCCCTCAGATGGGTCAAGTCCAGGTCGCGCGCTTGGACCGTCAAGGCAGCCTGGTGCAACCGGTTGAGCGTTGCACCCTGCGGGTAGTCGCTGTCCTCGAAGCCGAGCCGGCCGCGCTTGTCCGCCTCGCAGCACAGCGCGATCTGCGCGATGCGCTCCGGACGGCGGAAGCCGTCGCACCGGCTCAGCAGTTCCAGCACGGTGGCATCGCGCAGTTCATCGATGCGGTGCACATTGAGATGGTCCCGGCACACGGCTTCGGCCAGCTGGCGGTGGTCCAGCGGTACCTTCAGGCGGTCACACAGGGCACGCAGCGGGGCCACGCCGCGCTGCTCGTGCATGATGTGGCGCGGCCATTCCGACGGCGGGGTCAGGCCCTTGCCGAGGTCGTGGGTAAGCGCGGCGAAGCCGATCAGGTCATCGCCCGGCGCGAGGCGGGCAGCCATGTCGCTGACCATTTCCTGGTGCACGCCGGTATCCACTTCGGGATGAAACTCGGCCCGTTGCGGGACGCCGTACAGCGCGTCCAGCTCGGGCAGGATCGCACGCAGCGCGCTGGCGTCGTGCAGCGTGCGCAGGAAGGCCGAGGGCTGGGCGCAGGTGAGCGCGCGGCGCAGTTCCTGCCAGACGCGTTCGGGGACCAGCGCATCCAGTTCACCGCTGTCGGCGATCTGGCGCATCAGGTCCAGGGTTTCCGGGGCGACGGTGAAGCCGAGCGGGGCGAAGCGGGCCATGAAGCGCGCCGCACGCAGCACCCGCAGCGGGTCTTCGACGAAGGCCGGGCCGACATGACGCAGCACGCGTTGTTCGATATCGCGCACGCCGCCATACGGGTCCACCACCGTACCGGTGGCCTCGTCGCAGGCGATCGCGTTGATGGTGAAGTCGCGGCGCAGCAGGTCGTCTTCGAGCGTCACCGACGGGTCGGCATCGACCACGAAGCCGCGGTAGCCGCGGCCGGACTTGCGCTCGGTGCGTGCCAGTGCGTATTCCTCGCCGGTGTCCGGATGCAGGAACACCGGGAAATCGCGGCCGACCGCCTTGTAGCCCAGTGCTTCCATCTGCGCCTGCGAAGCGCCGACCACGACCCAGTCGCGGTCGCCGGGGGCGCGTTGCAGCATGCGGTCGCGCACGGCGCCGCCAACAAGATAGATCTTCATGTGCCCATGATGCCGCAGTGGGCCAACGCGACGCCAACCGGTGGTGCCGGCTGCTGGCCGGCTCGCCATGAACCCGGACAATGACGTAGTGCCGGCCGCTGGCCGGCTCCCCAGACCGCCCGAAC
>NZ_JBFULC010000116.1:0-5225 GCF_056400525.1 Stenotrophomonas sp. P5_A9 | reverse complement strand
GGCAGCGACCATGGCTGGGTCCGCCTGGCCGTCTGCGGTGAACCCCATCATCAGCTGCGGCATGCCTCGGGGCAGGTCCTTGTCCAGGTCTGTGTGCCAGGTGTGCCAGGTCTTGCCATACGTGTGGATGAGCTTCTCCATCAGCGCATGCTCGGCCGCCTCGGGAATCCCTGGCGCAATGAGCTGACCGGATTTCACCTCTTGAACATGGCTGTGCCACAGCGCTTTTTCCTGTTCAGGAAGGCCCGCAAACAGCTTCTCACTGATGATGTATTCCACCCCCATCAACTTGGCGTCTTTCACATTGCCATCGTAGATCGTGCACTGGATGACATCCTCGTTGAGGATGGAGCAGTAGTGGTGAGCCTCCATTTGGACCTTCATCTGGCCGTTGTAGAAATGGAACCCGTCCAGATAGGCGTTGATGGCGTCGACCGGAGGCCGGTCCTGCAGCACCGCGGCGCCAGCGTCCAGCGCTTTCGTCTTCGCGGTTTCTTCAGCCCCCGGTGCTTGGACGCTGGACTCTGTGTTCCCACCCCCGCACGCAGACAGGACAAGCGCGACGGCGGCGCAAACGATGGATCGACGCATAGTGATTTCTCCTGAAAAGCAACGGCAGCTGGTAAGTGGGATCAGTCGTCCTCTGCCCACCGTGCCAAGTTCTGTTGGATTGATTCAATGCCTTCCCAAGGGTCCTTGCGCCTGCGTTTGAGCTTGGCGGGCACGTCCTTCATGGTGAAGGTATCTGCGCGGGTGAGCTTGGACAGCTCGCTCCATGCGATGGGCATTGCCACGGGCGCGCCTGGCCGACCTCGCAAGGAATACGACGCAACAGCGGTGGCACCCCGCCCGTTGCGCAGGTAGTCAACGAAGATGCGTTTTTTGCGCAGGCTTTTGGTCGACGTAGCCAAGAATCGCTGCGGCTCGGACTGTGCCAGGGCGTCCGCGAACCCATGGGCAAACCGCTTGGTGAGATCCCAATCGCATCCGGGATTCAGCGGCACCACCACGTGTAAGCCCTTGCCTCCGGAAACGCGTAGGAAAGACTCCAGCTCCAACTGCTGAAGGAGCTTCCGAATGTCGGTGGCAGCTTTCTTGATCTCCGAGAACGGCACGTCCGGGCCTGGGTCAAGGTCGAACACCACGCGATCGGCGCGGTCGGGCGAATCGGCGTGGCTGCCCCAAGGGTGAAACTCCAAGGCGTTGAACTGCACAAGCTCCAAGAGACTGGCAGCGTCTTCAACCACCAGGTAGTAGGCGTTGATTCCACTGTCTTCCTTGAGCTTCACCGAACTGACCAACTCCAGACCCGCAGTGTGGTGTTTCTGGAAGAAGCACGGCCGGCCGTTCCCAGCTGGGCAGCGGATGATCGACAGTGGACGCCCAACGATCTCAGGCAGCAGATGGTCCATGACCGCGCTGTAGTAATCCCACACATCCTGCTTGGTGGCCTTGATGTCGGGGAAGATGACCTTGGACGGGCTTGAGAGCTTTGGGGGAACCCGCTCTCCTGCATCCGCCCTGCCCTTGCTGTTCGTGGGTTTGACGGCAACACTGCGCTCGGGTCTGGTGACGGCTTGCTTCCCACGTTTGTTCGGCTTGGCCGATGTAGCACCGCCGCCGGAATTGTTGCTCTGATCCGAGTCGTTCAGATCGGCCACGTCTTTGTCAGGCCGCACCGCTTTCAGCGACGCTTGGCGCAGCAATTGTTGCCCGCCAATCCCTCGGTAGAAGACCTCGACGACAAACCGGGGCGCAAACCAGGTGGCGGTCCGCAAGTCGGTCTCTGTCGTTGGGACATGTGCGGTGGGCTTCTTCCCGCCGGCCGTGCCGATCAGCGCTGTCAGCTCCCCAATTAAGGTGTCCGAAAACCCCGAGCCGACGCGCCCCACGTAGAGCCATCCATGCTTGGGGTCGGGCTTGGCCAGTAGCAACGATCCGAAACCGGTGCGGCTTCCTTTGGGCGCGGTGTAGCCGACCACGGCGAATTCGTCGCTGGCCAACTGCTTGGTCTTCTTCCAATCCTCGCCCCGGCCGCCGTGGTAGCCGCGATCGGCGCGCTTGGAGATGATGCCCTCGAAATGCTGCTCACCCGCCAAACGGTAGGCCGCCTCCCCATCGCCGGCGATGTGCGAACTCATGGCCAGATGGGTCGGGGCTCCCTTGAGAACTTCCTCCAAGAGCGCCTTTCGTTCCAGCAGCGGAGCATCGGCGATGTCCACGCCATTGATATGCAGAAGGTCAAAGAGCGCATAGGACAGCGCACCCTGGCGCTCCCCAGATAGGGTGGCTTGAAGTAGATTGAAGTCTTCCTTGGTCCCGCGCCCCGCGATCAGCTCCCCGTCCAGCGCGGCGGACTTCAACCCCAATGTAGCGATGGCTTCACGGATCTCCGGGATCTTGCTGGTCCATTCCAACGCGTTGCGCGACCACAAGCGAACCTCGCCTTCCGCCACCGTGGCCAGGATCCTGTAGCCATCCCATTTGATCTCATGAACCCACTGCTCGCCCTTTGGGGGCGATTCGCCCAGCTTGGCCAACTGGGGTTCGAACGGGCCCTGGGGGGCCTCGGCCCTTTTACCACCGGTCAGCGCCGACGCCCTCTTGGCCCAATCCACGCGTCGAGCGGGTTTTGCGAGGGGGATCGCCTTGAGTCGCTTCTTGTCGGGCTTCCCGCTGCCGGCCCGTTTGAGGTCTGCGGCAGGGGGCACGGCGACATCCCCCAACAGGTCATCGGCCTCGACCTGGCTGGCATAGGCATCGTCCTCCTTGAAGAGAAGCCACTGCGGCTGGCGCGCCGGCTTGCCGGATCGAACCAAGTGCCATCCGCCTTTGAGCTTGGATCCGAACAGTTCGAAGCGCAGGTGCCCTTTGGCGAGTTGGGCCTCGGGATCCCCTTCGGTGGCCCAGACCCCGTGATCGAACTGAGCAACATGACCGCCGCCATACTCGCCTTTGGGGATCTCGCCCTCGAAACCAGCGTAGTCAACGGGATGGTCTTCCACCTCCACAGCCATCCGCTTGACCTTCGGGTCGTAGCTTGGCCCTTTGGGCACAGCCCAACTCTTGAGAGCGTCACCGACCTGTAGACGAAAGTCGTAGTGGCGCCGGCTGGCGTGGTGCAATTGCACGACAAAGATGGCCCGCTGCCCCGCTGGCAGCACCTTTCCAGGCTCGGGCTCCTTTGTCCTGCTAAAGCTCCGTTTGCGCCGGTATTCGGTGAGGGACATGCCCCGCGCCCGTCACTTGCCCAGGTGCTTACGAACCGCAGCCGATGTGGGACCGACGGCCTTGACCGCCTCTTTGAGCTGAGCAGCCGTGATGCCCAACGCCTTGGTCCAATACTGGACCTCGTAGTCTTCGTTGACATTGATCCGGTCGCGATCGGGCGTTCCAGTCTTCTTTTTGTCGTCGCTCATGGCGCTGTAACTCCTTGGCAGGTAGACCGTTTCTAGCCCCGCCTCCGTGGGGTCACCGTGAACCGGCCTTGTCTATCTCTTCACGCCTCTTCGCGCCGCTAGGTTCTCCGCGCGTCTGCCCAGAAGCTGCGTCACGCTAGCGGCTTGCCCTACTTGGCTCTCGCCGCTCAGGCAGACTTGCGCGTCCTCTTGGCGGGCGCCTTCTTGGTGGCTTCTGTCTTGGGTGAGACCTTCTTCGACGCCCTTTTTGCCGGTGCAACCTTCTCCTTCTCCTTGCCCGACCTCGCCTGGGACTTGGAGGCCGTTTTCACCGGCAGGCTTTTGGCAGGGGTGCGCTTATTTGTCTCCAAGCTCTTCTGCAAGAGAGACATGAAGTCGACCACGTTCGTGGCAGCATCCTCTGGATGCACGGGCTCTTCAAACTTTGTGGTGGCACCGACATCTTTTACTCGCTTTTGAATGATCGCAGATAGCCTCTCGCGGAACTCGTCGTGATAGCTGTCCGGTGCCCACTCGCTGGTCATAGAGTTGATCAACTGCTTGGCCATCTCCATTTCCTTCGGCGCGATCCTATAGTCGCCAGTCTGCCCAGCCGGAAGCTTGTAGTCATCGGGCGCTACTAATTCCTGCGGATACCGAAGCAGAATCAGGACCAAAGCGTCCCCTTCAGGCATCACCGCACACAGGTATTCGCGGGTGCGGATCACCACTCGGGCGATGCCGACCTTTCCGGTTTCTCTCAGCGTCTCCCGGAGCAACACATAGCCCTTTTCCGCCTTCTTCCCAGGAACCAGGATGTATGGCTTCTCAAAGAAACGCAGACCAATGCTGGATGCATCGACGAACGCCTCTACATCGACGGACTCGTGGGTCTCTGGAGCGGCCGCGGCGATGTCTTCCTTCTCGACGACGACGTAACTGCCCTTGTCATACTCGAAGGCCTTAACAATGTCCTTCCACGGCACCTCCTCCCCCGTGTCCGCATTCACCCGCTCAAACCGAATCGGCTTCTTGTCTCGGGAGTCCAGCATCCGGAAGCTCAGATCAGTGCGGCGCTCCCCCGACATCAGCGAGACCGGGATGTTCAAGAGACCAAACGACAAAGATCCACTCCAGATAGGCCTAGCCATAACGATCCTTTTTGGCCGTGATTCGGCCGCTTTCCCTTGTATCGTCTGTGTCGTCGCCGCCCCGTGAACCGTCTATTGAGGGCGTCTCAGCGCAGAAACCAACCTTGTAACGAGGGCGGTAAACGGGGGCGTCTGCCCGTCCACTCCCGCCTGCAGACGGCTGGGACGGACCACCTTCCCTCACTGTCCCGATCCACGTCCCAATCATCGCCTTCGAGCGTCTCCTCCAAGTCGCTTGAGCAGCTCGCAACCTGGAAAACGGCATCTGCCACCGCCTCCATCTCATGCTCGAACCAGCGGCAGCCGTCGGCTGAAACCACCGAGGGCCCGTCCCCCAGGCTTGGGTATCCAGGCACTAATTCCTGCAGATGCTCTGCGGCCTGGCCAACGGTAAGACGGCGAAATCCCTTCATTGATGCCCAAATCTCTAACCGACGCACGATGGCAGGATTCATGGCCCGGCCCTCATTTCGTTTAGGAATAAAAGGTTCGTTCCAAGGGCGTCACAAACGAGCGATAACGTTGTAAAAATTTCCTTAAGTTGGGGGTGGACGGCTCAAATCCGTGGCCTACTTCACCCAAGCTGAACCATTTAGATTGTTCCCTTTTTCTTGCCGCCGTGCTCACTGCGCGAAGACGACCGAACTCCTATGGTCCTGCCACCACAGCCGATGAA
>NZ_JBFULC010000115.1:0-5281 GCF_056400525.1 Stenotrophomonas sp. P5_A9 | reverse complement strand
CAGCTCGCCGGCCCGCAGGCGCTGCTGCCACAGCGGCGAGCGCCGGCCCGGCGCGCGTCGCGGCAGCAGCAGCGCACGCGCCGCACACTCGCGGAAACGCGCGGCGAACAACGCCGAGCCGCCGACGGCGCGGGCCACCTCACTGCGCAGTTGTACGGGATCGAACAGGAACAGTTCCGCGCCCGGGAGGCGCCCGGTGGAATCGGGGATGCGCGCGATGATGCCGTCGTCGCTGGCCACCACCGCGGGATCCACGCCCCAGCGCTCGCGGATGCGCCCGGCCAGTGCCAATGCCCACGGATCGTGCACGCGCCGGCCATATGGCGAATGCAGCATCACCCGCCAGTCCCCGGATTCATCGCGACACCGTTCCACCACCAAGCGGCGGTCGGTGGGCAGCAGGCCGGTGGCAGCACGCTGTTGCCCGACCAGGCCCAGCATGTTGGCGATCGCATTGCTGGCCAGACCGCTGGCCTGCAACCGCGTGAGCAGCGCGGGCGCAATGTCCTTTTCGCCGGCGTTGGCATCCAGTGCCCCCAGGAATGCCCCCACCGCCGCGCCCAGTTCCGCTGGCCGTCCCACGCCTTCGCCGCGCCAGAACGGCAGCCGTGCCGAGCGACCCGGCGCGGGCGTCACCACCACCTGGTCATGGGTGATCTGTTCGATGCGCCAGGAAGTCGCGCCGAGGGTGATCACGTCGTTGACCCGCGATTCRTGGACCATTTCCTCGTCCAGCTCGCCGACGCGACGCGAGCCGGCGCGCTCTTCGCCTTCGGGCAGCATCACGCTGAACATGCCACGGTCGGGAATGGTGCCGCCGCTGGTGACCGCCAGCTGCTTGGCCCCGGGGCGCGCGCTCAGTTCGCCAGTCTCGCGGTTCCAGACCAGCCGCGGACGGAAGCCGGCGAAGTCGTCGGACGGATAGCGACCGGCGAGCATGTCCAGGGTCGCATCGAAGGCGCTGCGCGGCAGCGTGCGGTACGGCGCCGCGCGCCGCACGCTGGCATACCAGGCGTCCACGTCCAGCGTATCCATGGCAGCGGCGGCGACGGTTTGCTGCGCCAGTACATCCAGCGGATTGCGCGGCGTATCGACCGCTTCGATACGACCGGCCAGCATGCCTTCGATGGCCACGGTGGCGTCGATCAGGTCACGCCGCGTGCGCGGATACACCAGGCCGGTGGAGACGCCGCCCACCTGGTGGCTGGCACGCCCGACCCGCTGCAGGGCGCTGGCCACCGACGGCGGCGCGGCAACCTGGATGACCAGATCGACCAGGCCCATGTCGATGCCCAGCTCCAGACTGGAGGTGGCCACCACGCAGCGCAGTTCACCGGACTTCAACGCCTGCTCGATGTCACGGCGCTGTTCCTTGGATACCGACCCATGGTGCGAGCGCGCGATCAGCGGATCGGCGCCTGTCGAGCGGCCGCTGGTGCCGCCGTTGGAGGATGCGTAGTGGGCGGACAGTTGCGCGCCGTCCGCGGCGGTTGGCGGGTCGCGCTGCAAGGCAGGATCGCGCGCCATGCGTTCGGCATACAGCTCATTGAGCCGCGCCGTGAGCTTCTCGGCCACGCCGCGCGAGTTGGCGAACACGATGGTGGAGCGCCGTTGGAGGACCTGGTCGAGGATGCTGGCTTCCACATGCGGCCAGATCGAACCGACCCGGCCGGACGCTTCGTCGCCGGCACGTGCGGGGATGTCGGCCATGTCTTCGACCGGCACCACGATGCGCACGTCCAGCTGGCGGGTCGAGGGTGGGTTGACCACGGTGACGGGACGATCACCGCCGAGGAAGTCGGCGACCTGCTCCACCGGCCGCACGGTGGCCGACAGCCCGATACGCTGCGCCGCTTCCGGCAGAAGCGCGTCCAGGCGTTCCAGGCTCAGGGCCAGGTGGGTGCCGCGCTTGGTGCCGGCCACCGCGTGGATTTCATCGATGATCACGGTATGCACGGTGCGCAGCGTTTCCCGCGCCTTGGAGGTCAGCATCAGGAACAGCGATTCCGGCGTGGTGATCAGGATGTCCGGAGGACGACGCACGAGTCTGGCGCGGTCGGTGGCCGGGGTGTCGCCGCTGCGGATGCCGACCGAAAGCGTCAGCGCCGGATCGCCGCGCCGCTCGCGTTCGGCATTGACGCCCTGCAGGGGAATCTGCAGGTTGCGCTGCACGTCGGCGCCCAGCGCCTTGATCGGCGAGATATACAGCACGCGCGTTCCGGCGGGTGCGTCGTCGGGTGTGTGTTGGCGCTCACCGAACAGCTGGTCGATGGCGTGCAGGAAGGCAGCCAGTGTCTTGCCCGAGCCGGTCGGTGCGATCACCAGCGTATGCGCGCCCGCGCCGATCGCCGCCCATGCGTGCGTCTGCACCGGCGTGGGCGCATCGAACGCGGCGGCGAACCAGGCGCGCGTGGCAGGCGCGAACGCATCCAGTGAGCGCGCTGCAGGTGGCGGAGAGCTGGGCATGATGCCTACTGTAACCACCCGCGCACGCGCAGCGCTGCATCGGCGAAACGACATCGCGTCAGGGTCATCGCCGCCTGCACCGCAGCAACCGCTGCGTCATGGCGCCTTGACCACCACCCAGGTGGGTGCGTGGTCGCTGGCCTTGTCCTGCAGCCGCACCCAGCGGTCCACCCCCGCGTCCTGCAGGTGGGCGGCAAGGACAGCGTTGAGCAGCACGTGGTCGATGCGCAGCCCGCGATCGCGCTCGGCATGCTGGCGAAAGTAATCCCAGAATGTGTAGATGCGTTCGTCGGGATGACAGTGGCGCAACGCGTCGGTCCAGCCCTGGGCCAGCAGCCGCTCGAAGGCGGCGCGGGATTCCGGCTGGATCAACGCATCCTTGCGCCAGGATTTGGGGTCGTACACGTCGTCATCGGTGGGGATGACGTTGAAGTCGCCCAGAATCGCCACCGGGTGCGGCAGTGCGACCAGGGTGCTGGCATGTTTGATCAGTCGCTCCATCCAGCGCAGCTTGTAGTCGAATTTCGGCCCGGGCTGCGGGTTGCCGTTGGGCAGGTAGATGCCGGCAACCACGATGCCGTGCACGGCAGCCTCGATGTAGCGGCTCTGGGTGTCGGCCGGTTCGCCCGGCAGGCGACGCCGGCTCTCCACCGGGGTCACGCCCCGGCCCAACAGCGCGACCCCGTTCCAGCGGCTTTCGCCCAGCCAGATCGCGCCGTAGCCGGCGGCCTCCAGTTCGGCAGCGGGAAATGCGCTGTCCACCGCCTTGAGTTCCTGCAGCGCGACCACGTCCGGCGCCTCCCGCTCCAGCCACGCCAGCAACTGCGGCAACCGGTTGCCGATCCCATTGACGTTGTAAGTGGCCAGTTTGAGTGTCTTTCTGCGCGGCATCACGGACTCCTGTCGGCCATGCCGTGATTAGACGCCCAGCCACGTCAGCGGCGCGTCACACTGACCGGCGGCTCACAACGGCCGCCGTACCCTTTGGGCATGCGCCGCTTCGCCCAAGCCATTGCCGATGCCGATTCCCTGCCCCGCGGCCTTCCGGGCTCGCTGGCCACGGCGCTGGCCGACGCACCGGACCGCTACAACATCGGCAAGAACAGCGTGGCCACGGTCATCGCGCGTGATGGCGATGGCAGCATCGTCCCGGCCGACATGCGCTGGGGACTGATCCCGCGCTGGTCCAAGGAACCGGCCACGCCCTACACCACCGTGACCGCGCGACTGGACCGCGCCGCCAGGAGCCGTATCTTCGCCCAGGCCTGGCAGCAGCGGCCGTGCGTGATCGCCATGACCGGCTATTACAAGTGGGATCGCCAGCGCAAACCGCCGTGGCCGATGTTCGTGCAGCGCACGGACGGGCTGGCACTGCTGGCCGCGGGGCTGTGGGAGCACTGGGAACACCCCGATGGCGACCAGATCGACAGCTTCACCGTGCTGACCGCGCCCAATACCGCCATCCCCGCCCCGCTGACGCCGGACGGTCCGGTATTCATGGCCGGCGGCGTGGCCATGGACTGGCTGGCCGGCGCCCTGCCGACGGCGGCGGCGCTGCGCGCACGCTCCACCACGCCGCCACTGGAAGCCTATCCGGTGAGCCGCGCGTTCCGCGATCCCGGTCGCGACGACTACACGCTGCTGGAACCGGTCGACCCTGACGCGGATGCGGCCGACAAGGGGTCCAGCGCGTGGGACGGCGATGCACTGGATGAGGACGATCTGGAGGAATGACCCACGGGGATGTCAACGAAACCGTAATGCCAGTTGGCATCGCGTTGACACGCAAAGGAAGACGATCAACTGCCCAACCGATCCAAATGTCATGAACGGCAGTCCGAAATCCCCCGCATCCCGCAGCCTCATCCTGGTAGTGGAAGATGAGGCCCAGCTGTCCAAGCTGTTCGTCGAAGTGCTCACCGAAGCCGGTTATGAAGTGGTGCCGGCCGACTCGGTGACCGATGCCCTCAGCACGTTGTCCTACCAGCATTTCGATGCCGCAGTGCTGGATATCGAACTGCGCGATGGTCCGGTCTTCCCGGTCGCCGACAAACTCGCCGCGCTGGGCACGCCCTTCCTGTTCGCCTCGGCGGTCTATTTCCAGATGGTGCCCAAGCAACATCAGGGCACGCCGTTCGTCGGCAAGCCGTTCAACATCGAGGAACTGGTGGCGCGGGTTGAAGACGCCGTGCAACGCGGGCGCAGTGGGCCGCCGTTCGGCAAGGCGGCGGAGTAGACCCAGCAAGGCCTGCTTTCAGCGCGGCCCTCTGCTCAGTGTCCCAGCCGGTTGATGTCCGCACACTCCACCACTGCCGGCGGATGCGGCATCCGTGCCAGTTCGATCATCGCGCGCCCGAGGGTAGCGTTGCTGGTCATCAGCGACGGCGTGACCTGCGCGGCCAGCTTCATCAGCGGCCCGCCAAAGCGATACAGCGGCTTGAGCATCCCGTGACGCGTGCCGGTGCCGGCCACGGGGCGCACGCCGCCTGGACGCAGCATCACGGTGCGGATCGGCAGGCTGGCCAGTGCCCGCTCGGTTTCACCCTTGATCCGCAGCGGCATGAAGACGCTGTCCGGATTGGCGTGGGCCCCGGAGACGTAGAAGAAACGGCCCTGCGGATTGGCCGCCGCCCACGCCCGGGCCACGGCCAGGGTCGCCTCCAGGGTGACCGCCCGGTATTCCGGCTCAGGCGTGCCGATCGGCGGCGCGCCGGCACAGTAGAAACAGGCATCGAAGCCGGCGAGCTGATCGCCGATGGCGTCGGCGTGGAGGAAATCAGGCAGCACGATTTCCTCCACGCCGTCCGCCACCTGC
>NZ_JBFULC010000114.1:0-5532 GCF_056400525.1 Stenotrophomonas sp. P5_A9 | reverse complement strand
CATAGGCACCGCCGGCCTTGAGGATGGCGACCAGGCCGATGACCATTTCCGGCGAACGGTCCACGCAGATGGCAACCTGCACGCCGGGGGCGACACCTTGATCACGCAGATGCCTGGCCAGGCGATTGGCCTGCTCATTGAGCTGGCGATAGCTGAGGGTATGTTCCTGGAAGCGCAGCGCGATGGCATCCGGGGACTCGGCGGCACGGGCCTCAAACAGCTCATGGATGCAGCGCTTGGCCGGGTATGGCGTGGCGGTGGCATTCCAGTCGACCAGAATCTTGTACCGTTCCTCGGCTGGCAGCAACGGCAGCGCATCGACAGACTCGCCGGCGTTGGTTGCCATCGCCGACAGGATCGTTTGCAGGTAGGTGCCGATACGTTCGGCGGTGCTTCGGTCGAACAGCGCCGTAGCGAAGTTCAGCGACCCGGCCAGGCCATCTCCGCGCTCGCCCAGGTTCAAGGTCAGGTCGAATTTGGCAAATGGCGCAGCCTTGTCGAGCGGCTGCACCGCGAGGCCGGCCAGCGACAGGTCGGCATGTTCCATGTCCTGCCACGACAGCATGACCTGGAAGAGCGGCGAATGCGCGAGGCTACGGGGCGGTCGCACCATCTCCACGATCTGCTCGAATGGCAGGTCCTGGTGCTGCTGGGCTTTCAGAACGACTTCGCGCACGCGTTGCAGAAGCTCCTCGACATTGATCGTGCCCGAGGTATCGATCCGCAGCGCCAGCGTATTGACAAAGAATCCGATCAGCCCCTCCAGCTCCTGCCGGGGCCGATTTGCGGTGGGTGTGCCGATGATCAGATCGGGTTGACCGGACAGTCGCGACAACAGCACCGACCAGGCGGCCAGCACAGTCATATACAAGGTTACGCCGCACTGTTGGCTAAGTGCCTTCAGGCGTGCAGTCAGATCGGGCTCGATTGCCAAGGGCAGTGTGTCGCCGGAAAAATCCTGGGCCGTGGGCCGACGCCGATCAGTGGGCAACTCGAGCAGCGTTGGTGCGCCAGCCAGTTGCGTGCGCCAGTAAGCGGCCTGCTCGATAAGAGCATCGTTGGATAGCCAGCGTCGCTGCCAGGCCGCATAGTCGGTGTACTGCAACGGCAGGGCCGCGAGCCCGGAAGGTCGGTTGTTCACGAAGCCGGCATACAGCGCCTGCAACTCGCGGAACAATACGGTGCCCGACCATCCATCGGATACAATGTGATGCATGTTCAGCGCCAGCACGTGATGCTCGGCTCCGAGCTGTACCAACCGTGCGCGCACAAGCGGGCCCTGGCTCAGATCGAAGGGACGCATCGTCTCTTGGTCAAGCAGGTTGGATAGCGCTGCCTCAGCATCGGCCGCTCCGCGGAGGTCGTCGCTTGCAAACGGGAACCCAGCCTCGGCTGGCTCGATGCGCTGCTTCGGCGTGCCGTCGACAACGACCAGCGACGTGCGCAGGGATTCGTGGCGTACCACCAATGCGTCCAGCGCCTTGCGCAGCGCGGCAACATCCAGGTGACCGCGCAGCGCCAGTGCCAATGGGATCGTGTAGGCGGCGCTGGCTCCCTGCATCTGCGCAAGCAGCCATAGACGTTGCTGCGCATACGATAAAACGCTCAGCGCACCGGCTTCCCGCTCCAGCGGTGCAATGGCGGGAAGGCGGATCGGCTTGTCGGCCCCTCGGTTACGCAGCTCGGCCAGTTCGGAGAGCGTCAGCTTCCTGAGCTTTTCGGTAATTGACATCTGGATTTCCCGTCCATGTGAGATTGCAGAATGCGAAATTCGGGCGCTACAAAAGAAGTTCTAGGCGAGGCCGCCCAGATAGGCGAGCATGTCCCGATCGAAGTTGTTGTGCGGATTGGCGACTTCGCGCCGGTACGGCTCGGCATGTTCTTCGTGGACAAAGTTCCAAGTCACCGAGATCGAATCGGATATCGAAGTGACGTCATGGAACCAGGAGCCCGGAATGAACAGGATCTCGCCAGGACGGAGCACGTCCTCAAAGGTGGGCTCGATCAGGTTAAAGTCGGGGAAGCGATGCGGATCAACGGCCTGCGGGTCGACATAACCTTGAGCATCCATGAGCTTGTCGGCATGGCTCGGCGCATAGAAGGTCAGGCGCTTCTCAMCGTAAAACTGGCACAGCACCGCATCGGTGCCGAACGGGTCGCGGTGTAAGCGCGTGCGCCCGCCGCGACCACTGATGAACAGCCCCTTGTAGGGGAAAAGACCGGTGACGGGTGAACGATGGCCACCTTTGGGCACGCATGGCAGAACGAAGCCATCACACGGGAAGAACGCCGGGTGATCCCAATCCTCGGCCAGGACCTCGAAGAGAGTATCTGCCCAGGTGAAATCGACATCCTTGAAGCGCACGTAGGCACGGACATACTCGTTGGACAGAATGCTGGCCGACTTGCCGAAGTTGTTGTCCAAGTAGTCTGACAGCGTTTCGATGTTCTGCAGCGCAAAAAGATCATCGTAGACCTGTACTTCCATATCACCGCATTTCTGCTTGAGATAATCCGGTCCCCAGCGCATGAGAGCTGGCCAGCCATGCATCGCATCGGTCACGATGACTGGCTCGCCGGACTGCAGGTGGTCACTGACAAACGCCTCTGGCGTCACTGCCGATTTCCTGACGATGGTCTTCACTTGGTTTCCCGCTCAGTAATGTCTGCGATCAATGCCTCGATCTCCCCGGAAGGTCCCAGTCGAGCGTAGATGCCCATCAGGATGCTTTCTGCAAAGTCAGCCAATGTCGGGTGATCGAATACGGTCGCCAGGTCCAGTGGCAGGTCAAGCTCATCCTGCAGCCGGCCAAGCATTCTTGCCGCCATCAGCGAGTGCCCGCCGAGCTCGAAGAAATGGTCGTGCCGACCCACGCGTTCCACCGACAGTAGCCCTGCCCATATCCGCGCTACGAGTTCCTCCACCTCACCCCGTGGCGCCTCGTAGGTACGCACTGCACGTGCCTGCCGATCGGGCACTGGCAGCGCATCGCGGTCCAGCTTTCCGTTGGCGGTAAGCGGCAGCGTTGGCAGCAGTACGAATGCGCTCGGCAGCATGTACCCGGGCAGCACCTGGGCGAGCTCGTGGCGAAGCAGCAGTGCCGAGAGCTGGGCGTTGCGCCTGGGAACCACATAGGCCACCAGCTCCATGTCGTCTGCGCCATCGGCGCGCGCAATGACCGCAACGTCCTGCACCCCCTCCACACGGGCCAACTGCCCCTCGATTTCCGCAAGCTCGATCCGGAAGCCGCGCAACTTCACCTGGAAATCGTTACGTCCCAGGTACTCGATGCTGCCATCGATCCGCCAGCGGCCCATGTCCCCGGTTCTGTAGACCTTTCCTGCTGACAAATCGAAGGGGTTGTCGATGAAGCGCGCTTGGCTCAACTCCGGTTGGTTGAGATACCCGCGTGCGACCTGCGGGCCACCGATCAGCAGCTCGCCAGTCATCCCGATCGGTACCGGCTGGAGGTGCTGGTCGACGATATAGATGCGGGCATTGGTGACCGGGCGACCGATCGGGACCAGACTCGCGGCGGGATCGAAGTCGGCGCTGGCATCGAAGGTGGTGCAACCGACCACGGCTTCTGTCGGTCCGTACTCGTTGACAATACGAGTACGCGGCGCCAGTTCGCGCCACAGCGCCACGGTCTGCACGGGGAGTGCCTCGCCGCCGACCACGAAGCAGCCGACGTGGATCAACTGTCTCTCGCGCCGCAGGCGCTCGCCCAGCAGGTGGAGATGCGATGGGGTGATCTTGACGAGGTCGATGTGATCAGGGGCGCTGAGGATAGTTGCCAATTCGTCCTGGCTGCCGCTTTCCCCCAACAACAGTGCACGGCCACCGCTCAGCAGCGGAAGGTAGAGGCTGGTGATTGTCGCGTCGAATGTGATCGGCGAGGAGACCAGTGAAACCATCGGGGCCCTGCACCGGTATTCCTGCAATGCCCACTGCAGGTAGCAGGAGAGGCCTCGATGCTCGACCATCACCCCCTTTGGCTGGCCGGTAGACCCGGAGGTATAGATCACGTAAGCCAGATGCCGGTCGGTCAGGCCACTGTCAGCACGAGGAATGTTGCTGGAAGGCTGCGCGGCCAGCTCTGCGTCCTTGTCCAGCTCCAGAACCTGCAGTCCGCTGTCCGGCAGCAGCGAACGGACCGAGGAATGTGCAAGTACGCATTGGGGCTCACTGTCGCTCAACAGATAGGCCAGTCGTTTCGCCGGCAACACCGGGTCAATGGGCACGTACGCGGCCCCCGCCTTGAGCACGCCCAACAGGGCAGCCAACATCTCGATGCAGCGCGGCATGAAGAGGGCCACACGCTGGTCGGGGGCAATGCCGGCGCCCCGCAACAGGTGTGCAATGCGATTGGCGCGTATGTTCAGTTCGTCATATGTAAGCGCCTGTCCATCGCATTCAACTGCAATCGCGGCGCCGTTGAGATGGACCTGGTCCTCGAATGCTTCATGGGCCAACCGGGAAGGCATCTGGCTGGAACCGCTGGCGCTGAAGCGTGAAGTCACGATTTCATGTTCCTCGCACGGCAACATTCGCATCTGCAGTGCCGGAAGTGATGCAGACCCGACCATCGACTGCAGTGTTTCCTGCAGGTAGGCGCGGTGTCGCTGCATGGTGGCTGCGTCATAGAGCGCGGTGGCGTAATTGAGGCTGCCTTCGATGAGATGTCCCTGTTCGCCGAGGGTGAGCTCAAGATCGAACTTGACCTGGTTCGATGGCTGCGGAAGGAGCTGGACGCTCACGTGAGGAAGGGTGATGACAGGTTCGCGCGTGTTCTGGAGAGTGAACAGAACCTGGAAGATCGGGCTGGCATCACGCCTGCGTGCCGGCTTCAGCGTCTCGACAACAAGGTCAAATGGAACGGATTGGTGCGCCTGTGCCTGCAGCGAGGTGTCCCGGATGCGGGCGAGCAGTTCCGCGATCGTTGGCTTGCCATCGAGTTTGATGCGCAGGGCGAGCATGTTGACGAAGAAGCCTGTGAGTGGCTCGATCTCAATACGGTMACGATTGGCCGACGGGCTGCCGATGATGATGTCGTCCTGGCCGGAGAGGCGGCAGAGCACGATGCTCCACGCAGCCAGCAGTACGACATGCAATGAAGTGTTGTGCGTGAGCGCCAGTGCCTTCAGGCGGGCGGTGAGCGCCGCGTCGATGGAAATCGGCACGGACGCGCCGACCGTGGATTGAAGTGTTGATCGAGGCCGATCGGTGGGCAGGGACAGAAGCTGGGGAATCCCTTCAAGTTGGCTGCGCCAGTATTCGAGGTGGCCGTCCAGGCGCTCCCGCGTCAGTTCCTTGTGTTGCCACGCTGCGAAATCCGGGTACTGGATGGATAGCGTCGAAAGGAGTGGCTCTCGACGCTGCAGCTTGGCTGCGTAGAGCTCGCAGAGCTCCTGTGCAAGGATTCCGAGCGACCAGCCATCGGAAATGATGTGGTGTTGGGAGAGGATCAGCAGGTAGGATTCATCCTGCACCTGGATCAGCCGCGACCTGATCAGCGGACCTTCCGCCAG
>NZ_JBFULC010000113.1:0-5667 GCF_056400525.1 Stenotrophomonas sp. P5_A9 | reverse complement strand
TACCGGGCTCTGCGCGCAGCCGAGCATGGCTCGGCTCTACCGGGCTCTGCGCGCAGCCGAGCATGGCTCGGCTCTACCGGGCTCTGCGTGCAGCCGAGCATGGCTCGGCTCTACCGGGGTCCTGCGCCGTTGCCGAGCATGGCTCGGCTCTACCGGATGTTTTACGTCTGCGAACGGTTGGTCTTCACCTTCGGATCCACCGTGAAGTCGGCGATCCGCCACAGGTACAGGCTGGCATAGGTCCGGTACGGGCCCCACTTTTCGCCGCGCGCCAGCAGTTCCTTTGGCGTCGGCATGGCCTCGGCCTTGTCCACGCGCTGGGCGCCTTTGCGGATGCCGAGGTCGTCGATCGGCAGGATGTCCGGCCGACCGAGGCGGAACATCAGCATCATCTCCACCGTCCAACGGCCGATGCCGCGGATCGGCACCAGCGCGTCGATGATCGCGTCGTGCTCCATCACCGACATCCGGCGCAGATCCGGGATCTCGCCAGCGGTCTCGCGCCGGGCCAGGTCGCGCAGCGCCAGCGCCTTGTTGCCCGATACCCCGCACACGCGCAGCGCGGCATCGTCGATGCGGCCAAGCGTATCGGCGTGCAGTCGCGCGCTGCCGATGGCCACTTCCACCCGTCCCACAATCGTGGAGGCGGCTTTGCCGCTGAGCTGCTGGAACAGGATCGCCCGCGCCAGCGCGTCGACCGGATCGAAGGATTTCGACCAGCCCGGCTGCGCATTGATCGGGCCGAGCTTTTTCATCCACGCGCCCAGCCGACGATCGCGCCGACTCAACCAGTCGTGCGCGTGCTGCACATCGAAACCGCGGCGGAAGCGCGGCATGTCAGCGCCGCAGCGCGTTCAGGCCGTACACCAGCCAGCCCAGCATGAGCGCGGTGCCGCCGATCGGGGCCAACTGCGTGCTCCACTGCCACAGCGCGCCGCCGACCAGGCTGCCCGAGAACAGCAGCGTGCCCAGCAGCAGCCCGTACAGCGCCAACTTGCCCACGCTGTTCTGCTGGGTGGGGCCGAGGACCGCCAGCGCCAGTCCGTGGCCGAAGGCATACAGCGCGGCGGTAGTGACGTGCGACTGCGCCAGCGGATCGGCGATGCCGTGCGAGGCGTAGGCCGACAGGCCCACTGCCGTGGCCGCCAACAGGCCGCCGAGGCAGGCCAGCAGCGAGGGTTTGCGTGCGCGTCGTTCCAGGTTGAGCATGCGTGCATCCTTCCAAGGCGCTCCGGGTGGGGAGCAAAAAAAAACGCGCCGCAGGGAGCGGCGCGTTTTTCGTCGTGCGTTACATCACGGCAACCGTCGGTTTACTTGACGGCCCAGTAGATGTCGTACGTGCCTTCCGGCGTGAACGACTTGTCCACGCCGTCCTTCCAGGACTCGTACGGACGATCGATCACTTCGTTGCCGTTGGTCACCGACCACGCACGCAGGGCGTTGCGGGCGATATCCAGGCCGGCCATATGGCCGGTGTAGGCCGCGTGGGCCGAACGATGCGGCGCAACGTGCACGTACTTGACCGGCGCACCACCGTCGATCTTGACGGTCAGGGCTTCAGCGGACGCACCGTCAGCACCCTTCTTCTTGACCGGCTGGGCCACGTCGAAGGCGTACTTCTCAGCACCGAAATCGGTGGTGATGATGCGGAACGGACCGGCGGCTTCGAGGTTGTTGGCCTCCATCACGCGCTTGATCCACTCCTGGTTGTCCTTGATGGACTTGGTGATCGTCTCCTGGCCGCGATCCACGTTACCGGCGGTGACGACCAGCAGGTCCTCGACCGGCACGTCCACGATGGCCAGATCGGTCAGCGGGGCTTCGGCGGTGCGGTAGTCGATGTTCGGCACGGTGGCCAGCATGTTGGCCATGCGCGACAGACCCAGCTTCAGGTCGTCACCGATGTGACGGCTGACGTACAGGCCCGCGTAACGGCCCATCAGGTTGAAGCCGTACTTGACGCTGTAGTCCTGGGTGATCTTGACGTTGCGGCCACCCTTGCCGGTCGGCTCGAGGGTGAAGCTGGTCTTCTTGTCGTGGCCCTTGGTGGCATCCTCGATGTTGATCGACACCAGCTTGTTCTTCTCAGAACCGGTGATCTCCCAGCTACCTTCGCCCAGGGAATTATCCTTGGAGACGTAGTCCAGGCGGGCACCAACGCCGGCAGCGGGGCCGGACAGCTTCAGTTCAACGGCGGGATCGCGCAGCAAGAGCGGGTTCCAGTCCTTGAAGCGGCGCAGGCTGTTGACCGTGTCGTACACGATCGTCATCTTGCGGTTGGTCTCGATGCTTTCGGAAATATGGCGCTCGCCCGGCAGACATACGCCAATGATGACGAACAGGCCAGCCACGATCCCCAAGGCGATCAGGAACTCGATAATACGGGTCATTCAGGAGTCTCCGGGGCCGATCCCACGGCCGGGTTGATTGAAGCGAAGCGCCAATCCTAGCAGGCTTCGCGGGTATGTAGATCAGGATTGGCGCACCGGTATCCATGCCGGCAGCGGTTTTGCATAGACAAGGAGCGGAAAGATAACGCATCACACGCGTCAGCACGTAGCGGATGCGCAATATTTCTTTGCCGGATTCGGCCGATGGCCTCCCTGACCCTGCCGCAACCCTTGTCGCACAAGGGCTGCGACGCAGGTTGCGACAGCGGCCTGCGCCCCGTCTCAGACCAGCTGAAGCTCGAAAGCCTTCAGGACCGCGCGGGTCCGGTCGCGCACGCCCAGCTTGGACAGGATGTTGGACACGTGGTTCTTGATCGTGCCCTCGGCCACGCCCAGCGAGTTGGCGATCTCCTTGTTGGAGAAGCCGCTGGCCATTAGGCGCAGGATCTCGGTCTCGCGGTCGGTCAGCGGGTCGGGCCGGTCCAGGCTGACGAACTCGTTGCGCATGTGCTCCAGCCCGGACAGCAGGCGCTGGGTAACCGCCGGCTGCACCAGCGAACCGCCGTCGGCCACGGTCCGGATCGCGCCGACCAGCTGGTCCAGGGTCACGTCCTTGAGCAGGTAGCCCTTGGCACCGGCCTTGAGCCCGGCCAGCACCAGCTGGTCATCGTCGAAGGTGGTCAGGATGATGGTCGGCGGCAGCTGACCCAGCTTGGACAGCATCTGCAGCGCTTCCAACCCGGACATCACCGGCATGCGCATGTCCATCAGGACCACGTCCGGGCGCACCTGCGGCACCACTTCGACCGCCTGGCGGCCGTCGGCGGCTTCGGCCACCACTTCGATGCCGGCGTCCAGCGCCAGCAGCGAGCGGATTCCCTGCCGCACCAGGGTTTGGTCGTCGACCAGACAGACGCGAATCATCAACGCACTCCTCAAGGAACGGTGGCCAGCAGCAGCACGGGCGCACCGGGAACCGAGGCGCGCAGGCGGAAGCCCTGACCCCGGCGGGTTTCAATCTGCAGCTCACCGCCGCACTGGTACAGACGTTCGCGCATGCCGCGCAGGCCGTTGCCGACCACGATGCCATCGGCGCCCACGCCGTCATCATGCGCCTGGATGACCACCTGGCCTTCACTTTCGCGCCGGACCTGGATCCACAGGTTGCGTGCATTGGCGTGGCGCACGGCATTGGTGATGATTTCCTGGGTGCAGCGCAGCAGCACATGGGCGCGCTCGGGGTCTTCCACGTTCAGGGGCTCGGCGATATCCAGGTGGATGTCCAGCGAGGGCACCTGCTCGGTGAGCGGGCGCAACGCGGCGGCCAGGTCGATGGCGCCACTGTCGCGGATCTGGCTGACCGCCTCGCGCACGTCGGTGAGCAGCAGCTTGGCCAGGGTGTGGGCCTGGTGCACGTGTTCCTGGGCCTGGCCGTCGGTGAGGTGGCCGGCCACTTCCAGGTTCAGGCTGAGCGCGGTGAGGTGGTGACCCAGCAGGTCGTGCAGCTCGCGGGAGATGCGGGTGCGCTCGTTGACCCGGGCGCTTTCGGCCAGCAGCACGCGGGTAGCGCGCAGCTCGGTGTTGAGCCTGCGCTGCTCTTCACGCGCATCGGTCTGCTGCCGCGCCACCAGGCTGGTCACGAAGATGAACATGGAGAAGCCGCCGTACAGCAGCGACTGCATCAGCGCTTCGAACAGCGGCATGCGCAGGATCAGGTAGTACACCGGCAGCACCGCCAGCTGGCTCAGCAACAGCCAGAGCACCCCGCCGCGCACCTGCAGCATCCACGGAATCACCCCGGCGGCGACCATCATCAGGATGCTGCCCAGGCCCGACCCGCTCAGGTAGCTCACCCCCAGCGCCGAGGTGGTGAGCAGCAGCAGCACCACCCGGTCGTACCAGGCCGAATGCCCGCCGCCATCGCGCAGGCCGCGGGTCAGCCAGAAGTAGCACGCACCGAAGGCCAGGTAAGCGGTGAACAGCCACAACGCCCAGCTGTCCAGGCCATCGCCGCGGTGGCGCAGCAGCGATTCGTACTGGGAATAGACCACCGGCAGGCCGACCATGACCCAGGTGAACAGGCCGGCCAGTCGCAGTACTCGGGTTTGGCTCAGGTATCCCAGCATGGACGCATCTTAGGCTGAACCTGCGCCCCTGCACTCCCACATAAGTCATGGCCCCCGATTCGCCGGGGCCGGTCACCCGTGCAATAATCCGACGAGGGCCCCTTGATGGGCCAACCGCGTTACCCCACGGAGTCACAATGTCGATTGTCATCCGCGACGTGCGCGAGCACGAGCTCGATTCCGTCCTGGCCCTGAACAACAACGCCGGCCTGGCCATCCTGCCGCTGGATGCCGCCCGCCTGCGCCTGTTCTACGAAACCGCTGAATATTTCCGCGTCGCCGAGCGCGACGGCAACCTGGCCGGCTTCCTGATCGGCTTCGGCAGCGACAGCCAGCACGACAGCAGCAACTTCGCCTGGTTCCAGCAGCAGCTGGACAGCAAATTCTTCTATATCGACCGCATCGTGGTCGCCAGTCGCCGTCGCGGCGGCGGTGTCGGCCGTGCGTTCTATGCCGACGCGCAGAGCTACGCCGAGCTGCGCTACCCGCAGTTGACCTGCGAGGTGTTCCTGGACCATGGCGCCGATGCGGCGCTGCTGTTCCATGGCAGCTTCGGCTTCCGCGAGGTCGGACAGAACACCATGGAGCACGTGGACGTGCGTGCCAGCATGCTGCTCAAGGACCTGTGCAGTTACCAGTGGGTGCACGACACCTACGGCGACCAGCTGCCGGACGTGCCCTGGGTGGGCCATCGTCGCGAGCCGCTGCGCGCGCATCGACCGACGGGGACCTGAGGTGGCGGCGAACATGGATTTTGAACAGGCCGGTGAACTGAAGATCGGCCAGGTCGGCATCGCCAACCTGCGCATCCGCACCCTGGATGTGGAACGCCTCACCCGTGAAATGCACGACCGCGTGGCACGTGCGCCCAAGCTGTTCGGGCGTGCCGCGGTGATCCTGGATTTTGGCGGGCTCACCCAGATTCCCGATGTGGCCACGGCCCAGGCCCTGCTGGACGGGCTGCGCGGCGCCGGTGTGCTGCCGGTCGCGCTGGCGTACGGCACCACCGAAACCGAAAAACTCTCGCAGCAGCTGGGCCTGCCGCTGCTGGCCAAGTTCCGCGCGCAGTACGAACGCGCCGACCTGGAAGCGGTACAGGCCGCCCCGCCACCGCCGCCGGCCCCCGCGCCTGACCCGGAACCGGCGCGGCG
>NZ_JBFULC010000112.1:0-5913 GCF_056400525.1 Stenotrophomonas sp. P5_A9 | reverse complement strand
CCTCATAGGGTGACCACAGCCAGTCGCTGGATCTTGGCGCGCTTGGATGGCCTTCGCTGAACGGAAGGCCCCGGACCCCGCGTTGGTAAGTTCCCTGTAAGTTCGGATGACCAAAGCTCGTAGCGTCCTCCCACGACGCTACTTTCATGCTCAAGTCCGTACTCGCCCTTCCGCTCCTTCTCCCCACCGTTGCCTTGGCCCAAGGCGTTTCCAGCAGCAGTGACTTGCTCGCCGATGCTCAAGACGATCGGTGGTCCCTAGGCGTCGCCGTCTCTGTCCGCGATAGCCCCTATGCCGGCGAAGGCACCCGCGTTCGCCCCCTCCCCTTGGTGACCTTTGACGGGCAGCGCCTCTTTTGGCGCGGGCTGTCTGGAGGGGTTCACCTTATCCAAGGCGAGGCCTTCTCCTTGGATGCGGTCCTTTCTGGACGCTTCGACGGGTTTGACATCAAGGACCTTTCCCGCGCCGGCCTAGCCCGCAATGGCCTGGACGCTACTGCCTTGGAGGACCGCGATGACGGGCTCGACGCCGGCGTGGCCGCCAGCTGGCGAGGGCGGGCCGGGGAGCTGAAGGTCAGCGCCTTGGCCGACGTAACCGACACCAGTGGGGGTTACGAGCTTGCTGTGGACTACGGCTATGCCCTGCAATGGGGGCGCACCACGGTCGTGCCTGGTGCCGGGGTTCGATGGATGTCCAAGGATCTGGTCAACTACTACTACGGGACCCTGGACGAAGAAATCAGTCGGGGCGTGGCAAGCTACCAGCCCGGCTCAGCGCTGGTTCCCCAAGTCAGCGTGGGCTTCTCCCGCCCATTGGGGGGCAAATGGCGGGTGCTCGGCGGCGTGGACTACAAGTTCCTGCCGAACGAACTGGTGGACAGCCCCCTTTTGGAGCCCGACTCGAACGGGTCCGCCGGGGTGCGCTGTGGAATATCCCGGAGCTTCTGATCGTTCATACTAAAACCTGAGCCCCCATGGTCCCCTCCGTGCCCGCCCCGGCCGTTTCCAATCGAATTGCCTTGGTTGAGGATCATCCACGCTTGGCCAGCTTGGTCGAGCGTGGACTGGGGGCTGCAGGCATCGCCGTGGACACGTTCGCCACCTTGGAGGCCGCCTGGCACGGGCTGCTGCGCCTTCCTTACGCGCTGGCCATCGTAGATCGCGGGTTACCCGATGGCGACGGCTTGACCCTGATCCGAAGGTTGCGCGCGGCGGACAATCAGCTCCCGTGCCTGATGCTGACCGCCAAGGACGCGCTGCATGATCGCGTGGCCGGGCTGGACGCGGGGGCCGACGACTACCTGCCCAAGCCCTTTGCCATAGAAGAACTCACAGCGCGCGTGCGAGCGCTGATGCGACGGCCCGCAGAGTTCCGCGAGCTTCATCTCAGCTACCACGGTCTTCAGATCCTGCCCGAACTCAGCTGCATGCGACACCAGCAAGAGCAGATCAGTCTGGCACCGGCAGAGCTGCAACTCATCATCCTGATGGTGAGGGCCGCCGGCCAAGTGGTCCGCCGCACCGCACTGGAGGCTGCCGCTTGGGGCGTTTCAGACGCTGTCACCCCCAATGCCTTGGACGTCGCTTTGCACCGCCTACGGAAAAAGCTTGCTGCGATTGACGCCCCGCTTGCCCTCATCAACGTGCGCAATTTGGGCTTCTCTCTCCTCCCCTCCGATGCTGCCGCGTAGCCTGACCGCGCGCTTGATGATCGGCACCATGCTGGCGGTGCTGGTCGCCGCAGTGGCTGCCATCTTGGTCATGCTCGCCATGACCTCTCCTAAGCTGCCTGAGCGCTTACTTCGCACGGAACTGCAAGAGGAGCTTGATCACCTGATCGAAGGAATAAGAAGAGATGCGAAAGGGAAGTTCTTCGTCGACTTGAAGCCACAGAACGTCAACGCTTACGACGCCATGACCAAGGACTCTGCCTATTGCATCGTCGATAGTGCCGGAAACACTGTCCTCCAAAGCTCGCCCGGCCCGGCCTTGGATGCCCTGACAGCGCTGCCCACAGGCTCTGAATCGATGATGGTGCCGAGCAATGGGACGGTCGTTCGTCTTCGAGTGATGCAAGGCCCAGTGGACCTCCAAGGCCATCGCTACGTTGTCCGGGTGGCGCGCAGTGATCGGCTCGTGCTGACACTCAGTGACTACGCGGGCACGCTCTACCTCAGGGCGGGCTTGACGACGCTGCTCTTGGCGCTCTTGACCTTCGCGATCGTGGTGTATTGGACCATCAGGCGAATGATCGCTCCTCTCAGGGAGGTCTCGGCGGTCGCCGCGCAGGTGAACCCCAGAAGTTTAGGAACCCGGCTCCGCAGCGAGGGGCTTCCCGCCGAAGTCATTCCGTTGCTGGAGGCCTTCAATGGCGCCCTCGCCCGGCTGGAAAACGGCTTTCGGGTTCAACAGGAGTTCCTGGCTGCGGCGGCGCATGAACTGAAGACGCCCCTGTCCCTGCTAACCGCGGAGATTGAGCTGAGCAACGCGCCCAATAGGGAACTGCTGCTGCAGGACGCCGGGCATATGGCGCGCCAGATCCATCAGCTGCTGCATCTGGCGGAAGTGAGCGAGGCCCACAACTACAGCTTCGAGTCGGTTCGCCTTGCGGCGATCCTTCAGGATGCGGCCGACTACCTGATACGCATGGCCGAACAACGCACGGTGACGGTTGAAGTGAACGACCAATGCGGGCAAGTGCCGGTGCTGGCGGATGCGTCGGCGGTGTTTGTGCTGGCCAAGAATCTGATTGAGAACGCCATCCACCATGCGCCCCTGGGCGGTCGAGTGCGCATCGAATTATTCCTTGGGGGCTTCTCCGTGCAGGACGACGGCCCCGGCGTAGCCCCTTCGCAGCAGCCCCTGTTGTTCAAGCGTTTCTGGCGAGCCAAGCCGCGGGACAGCACGGGGGCTGGACTTGGATTGGCGATCTGCTTGGAAATCTGCACCTCCCACGGATGGGCTCTCCGTTATGATGCACCCCAAGACAGAGGTGCGCGATTTGTCGTGGATACAAACCCGCCACTTGAGTCTCAACTCGACCTACCGCACTGAGTATTCTCGGGCGACCAAGGCGGGAGTGTTAGCCCAAACGCCATGCGTTCCGTCCTGCCCGCCTACTAGAGAGAGCAACAGTGCCCAATACAGGTCGTTTCCACCTTCTGGATGTTGAAGGTTTGAGAAGTGAGGACGACCGACTCTTGGAGTTGACAAGGGTTTTTTGTCGCTGCCTTCAATGCAGTGCGGCGTTCACAGCCACGCCCGCTCAAGGACTTGAACCCTTGGATGGCGGTGCAACGCTCCGTTGTCCCAAGTGTGGCGAGCACCAAGCCATCAGCCTAGTCCGATTTGAGGACTTCGCGCGCCGGCATGGGACGAACGCTTCTTAGGCCGGCGTTGCTTGCGCAGGTGGTCGCCTAGACTGGATTTGCCGGACCCGAGGGTCCACGGTTTGCACTGGATTGGGCTCGGTAGTCCAACGTCACGTCGTTGATCAGCGACGCTACCGCGGTCGCCAATCGCCTGCCGTCTGAAATGGAGCCATAGAAGCGGATGGAGGGGCCGTCGACCTCCACCCCGGCCACGCCCAAGTCGTTCTTCAACGCATCAATACGCGCGTCGAACAGGGCAAGCCAGCTGGGATGCGGTGCCACGTCCAGCATGGCAATGATCGCCTCGTCTTCCGTTTGATCAACGTTTTCCTGTAGATCAGGGACGTCGAAGCCCAGAAGTCTGGGCGCACCGGTATCTGGGGATGAACTGCTCATGGTCCTATGATATCGCGAAGCGCTGTCTTTTCCCTGGCTCATCGCGCCCCATTGGATTTCCGCCCAATGGGGCGCATGCCGAAGGGCTATCGCGGGTGTCTCACTTCAGCGGCGCATCGCTCTGTTGATACGTGCCCACGATGACGCCTTTTGCCAAGACGTGGCCCGCCGCGGCCTTAAGGACCTCATCCCGCGTCGCGCCCGGACGAACGTCGAGTCTCTTGTCCAGCGCCAGCACCTGGAAGTGATAGTGGTGTGGCGGGTCGCCCACCGGGGGCCTGGGCCCGTAGTAGCCGACGGAACCGCGGCTGGTTGCGCCTTGGAGGAGCCCTGCGGGGTTGGTCAGCCGGGGCTGGACTTGGACGCCCTCCGGCAAGCTGGTCACGGATGCGGGGATGTTCCAAGCGACCCAATGCACGAACGGCTTGATGGGCGTGGAGTCCGGGTCCTCGACAATCACCACGTAGGTCACCGCTTTCTGCACTGCATCCCACATCAGCGGCGGCGACAGCCCTTCGTGATACGCGCTGAATCGAGAGGAGAGCGCCTGACCGGCTTGGAAGGCCGGGGACCGGACGGCAACCTCGGGGGCCTGCGCCACGCGATCGAGGGCTAACGGGACGCCGTTTCCGGTCGCCACCTGCTTTTCAAGGGACTGCGCCGGGGGAGCAGCGGGGGCAGCAGGGGTGGCCTTTCCAGCGCTGTAGCTCACGCGGTAAATAACGCCGTTGGCGTCGTCACCCACCAAGAGTGCCCCGCCCCGCGTGACAGCCAAGCCCACTGGGCGTGCGAAATGGGTCCGGCCTTCATCGGTCAGGAATCCGCTGAGGAACGGCTCGAATGCGGTCGGCTGCCCGTTGCGGAACCGAATCCGCACCACCTCATAGCCCGAGGCCGGCTTCCGATTCCATGACCCCCGCATGGTGACGAACGCGTCGCCTCGGAAGCCGGCGGGATACTGGTTACCCGTGTAGAAGACCAGCTGCATGGGGGCCGCATGCGCGGTATAGCCCAAGACCATGGGTTCGCTCATCTGAGCCCACTGGGCCGTCGTGATTTCCCCAGGAGGTGTGCTCTGTGGATTCTGCCCATCCTTGCCCCAGATATGCGGCCAACCATACTGCTTGCCTTTGACGATGTGGTTGAGTTCCTCCGGTTGCACGTCGTCGCCAAGGAAATCAATGCCGTGATCCATCCCCCACAGTTCGCCGGTCTTCGGATCCCAAGCGAAGCCCAAGGTGTTGCGCAGTCCACTCGCAAAGATCGTGCGGCTCTTGCCGTCCGGCGAGGCGCGCAACACGGTCGCGTGCTCAGGATTGGATTCATTGCAGGCGTTGCACGAGGAACCCACGCTGATATACAGCATGCCGTCAGGGCCGAACGCCAACGTCCGGTTGGGGTGCTGCCCGCCGTCCGGGAGATCATTGATGATTCGCTCAATGGCTCCCAAAGACCCATCGGGGTTGAGAGGCGCCCGGAACACTTCGGTCGCCGTGGCCATGTAGAGGTGGCCGTCGCCGATGGCCAATCCATGGACACTCGGACGGTGGGCCACGGTCCGCGGGGCTTCATCCAAGACTCCATCCTCGTTGGCGTCCTTTAGCAACAACACGTCCCCTTGGTCACGGCGGGAAACGTAAATGTCGCCGCTGGGCGCCACGGCAATGATGCGGATGTTCTGAAGTTCCTTGGCGAAGGCTTTTGCCTCGAAGCCTTGGGGCACCTTTAGGCCGGCGATGCGCTCGTCGGTCGCCGGAACCTTGTCGGGTTTGAACGTATTGACCCGGGCGGGGACATCCGTCCCGTCGCCCTGCTGAGCAAGGGCCGGCCACGCTAACGTCGTGAGCAGGGCGGCGCATACGAGGGTCCGTTTCATGGGCGAGCGTTCCAAAAGGTTAACTGGGACCTGAAGGATCGTCCCGCACCGATCAACCGACCGCGAAAGCAATGCGAGCGCCGCGTGATCCGTCCATATTCCGAAAGTCTCAGTCCTGAAGGCGTTTCACCCTACTTTTGGGGAGTTCCCGTAGACGTTGCATTAGCATCCGGGTCCGACGGCGCCTCGGGGTTTTCCTTGCCAGCGTGAGCATGAGCAGCGGTCGGGTCCTCGATCTGGATGACCTTCCCCTTCTGCCACGCATCGGCGC
>NZ_JBFULC010000111.1:2500-6232 GCF_056400525.1 Stenotrophomonas sp. P5_A9 | reverse complement strand
GCATGAGCAGCGGGGTTTTTGGGTATAAACCCTGGCGATGACCTACTCTCGCATGGCTTGAGCCACACTACCATCGGCGCAGCTGCGTTTCACTTCCGAGTTCGGGATGGGATCGGGTGGTTCCACAGCGCTAATTTCACCAGGGAGACGGTTGGAGCAGCGCATTGCGCCGGCTCGGCATGGGTCTCTTCCGAGAAACAAGCACCTTCGAAAACCGGGTGCCTGCAAAAAAAGAAAAACCCCGCTGCATGAGCAGCGGGGTTTTTGGGTATAAACCCTGGCGATGACCTACTCTCGCATGGCTTGAGCCACACTACCATCGGCGCAGCTGCGTTTCACTTCCGAGTTCGGGATGGGATCGGGTGGTTCCACAGCGCTAATTTCACCAGGGAGGCTTTTGGAGTGTCGCCGCAGGTCGTGTCTTTGCAGGGAGCGGGCACGGRTGTGCCGGCTTTACAAAGAGACGCGCCTGAGCGCCTGCCTCTCGTTTGGTCTTGTGACGTAGCGTGCACTTGGGATCTATCGACATGTCATGTCGGCCAAGGCAACTTGAGGTTATATGGTCAAGCCACACGGATCATTAGTATCAGTTAGCTCAATACATTGCTGTACTTACACACCTGACCTATCAACCACATAGTCTATATGGTTCCTTCAGGGGGCTTGTGCCCCGGGAGATCTCATCTTGAGGCGCGCTTCCCGCTTAGATGCTTTCAGCGGTTATCGCTTCCGAACATAGCTACCCGGCAATGCCACTGGCGTGACAACCGGAACACCAGAGGTTCGTCCACTCCGGTCCTCTCGTACTAGGAGCAGCCCCTCTCAAATCTCCAACGCCCATGGCAGATAGGGACCGAACTGTCTCACGACGTTCTGAACCCAGCTCGCGTACCACTTTAAATGGCGAACAGCCATACCCTTGGGACCGACTACAGCCCCAGGATGTGATGAGCCGACATCGAGGTGCCAAACACCGCCGTCGATATGAACTCTTGGGCGGTATCAGCCTGTTATCCCCGGAGTACCTTTTATCCGTTGAGCGATGGCCCTTCCATACAGAACCACCGGATCACTAAGTCCTAGTTTCCTACCTGCTTGATCCGTCGATCTTGCAGTCAAGCACGCTTATGCCTTTGCACACAGTGCGCGATGTCCGACCGCGCTGAGCGTACCTTCGAGCTCCTCCGTTACTCTTTAGGAGGAGACCGCCCCAGTCAAACTACCCACCATACACGGTCCCCGATCCAGATTATGGACCTAGGTTAGAACGTCAAGCACGACAGGGTGGTATTTCAAGGATGGCTCCACTGCAGCTAGCGCCACAGTTTCATAGCCTCCCACCTATCCTACACAGACGAACTCAACGTTCAGTGTAAAGCTATAGTAAAGGTTCACGGGGTCTTTCCGTCTTGCCACGGGAACGCTGCATCTTCACAGCGATTTCAATTTCACTGAGTCTCGGGTGGAGACAGCGCCGCTGTCGTTACGCCATTCGTGCAGGTCGGAACTTACCCGACAAGGAATTTCGCTACCTTAGGACCGTTATAGTTACGGCCGCCGTTTACTGGGGCTTCGATCAAGAGCTTCGCCTTGCGGCTGACCCCATCAATTAACCTTCCAGCACCGGGCAGGCGTCACACCCTATACGTCCACTTTCGTGTTTGCAGAGTGCTGTGTTTTTGATAAACAGTCGCAGCGGCCTGGTTTCTGCGGCCCTCTTCAGCTATAGCTCGCATGAGCCACCAAAAAGGGCGCACCTTCTCCCGAAGTTACGGTGCCATGTTGCCTAGTTCCTTCACCCGAGTTCTCTCAAGCGCCTGAGAATTCTCATCCTACCCACCTGTGTCGGTTTACGGTACGGTCTGCGTAAGCTGAAGCTTAGGAGCTTTTCCTGGAAGCGTGGTATCAGTGACTTCGCCTTAAAGGCTCGTCTCGGTGCTCGGTCTTGAAGAATCCCGGATTTGCCAAAGATTCAAACCTACCTCCTTTCCCCCGGACAACCAACGCCGGGTACACCTAACCTTCTCCGTCCCTCCATCGCACTTACGCGAGGTGCAGGAATATTAACCTGCTTCCCATCGACTACGACTTTCGTCCTCGCCTTAGGGGCCGACTCACCCTGCGCCGATTAACGTTGCGCAAGGAAACCTTGGGCTTTCGGCGTGCGGGTTTTTCACCCGCATTATCGTTACTCATGTCAGCATTCGCACTTCCGATACCTCCAGCAGACTTCTCAATCCACCTTCAACGGCTTACGGAACGCTCCTCTACCGCGTACATATAAATATGCACACCCCAAGCTTCGGTTCACTGCTTAGCCCCGTTAAATCTTCCCCGCAGACCGACTCGACCAGTGAGCTATTACGCTTTCTTTAAAGGGTGGCTGCTTCTAAGCCAACCTCCTGGCTGTCTGTGCCTTTCCACATGGTTTTCCACTTAGCAGTGAATTTGGGACCTTAGCTGTGGGTCTGGGTTGTTTCCCTTTTCACGACGGACGTTAGCACCCGCCGTGTGTCTCCCATACAGTCCGTCTCGGTATTCGGAGTTTGCAATGGTTTGGTAAGTCGCGATGACCCCCTAGCCATAACAGTGCTCTACCCCCGAGAGGATACATATGAGGCGCTACCTAAATAGCTTTCGAGGAGAACCAGCTATCTCCGGGTTCGATTAGCTTTTCACTCCTAATCACAGCTCATCCCCGTCTTTTGCAACAGACGTGGGTTCGGGCCTCCAGTACCTGTTACGGCACCTTCACCCTGGCCATGACTAGATCACCCGGTTTCGGGTCTACTGCCCGCGACTATGCGCCCTTATCAGACTCGGTTTCCCTTCGCCTCCCCTATACGGTTAAGCTTGCCACGAACAGTAAGTCGCTGACCCATTATACAAAAGGTACGCAGTCACCCCTTGCGAGGCTCCTACTGCTTGTACGCACACGGTTTCAGGATCTATTTCACTCCCCTCTCCGGGGTTCTTTTCGCCTTTCCCTCACGGTACTGGTTCACTATCGGTCGGTCAGTAGTATTTAGCCTTGGAGGATGGTCCCCCCATGTTCAGACAGGGTTTCACGTGCCCCGCCCTACTCGTCTTCACTGGAGTGGCCCTTTTAAATACAGGGCTATCACCTTCTATGGCCAGCCGTTCCAGGCTGTTTTTCTAGAACCATTCCAGCTTAAGGGCTAGTCCCCGTTCGCTCGTCGCTACTCAGGGAATCTCGGTTGATTTCTTTTCCTCTGGTTACTTAGATATTTCAGTTCACCAGGTTCGCTTCCAGCAGCTATGTATTCACTGCAGGATACCCGCAAGCGGGTGGGTTTCCCCATTCGGACATTACCGGATCAAAGCTTGTTGCCAGCTCCCCGATACTTTTCGCAGGCTGCCACGTCCTTCATCGCCTCTGACCGCCAAGGCATCCACCGTGTGCGCTTATTCGCTTGACCATATAACCTCAAGTTGCCTTGGGTTACATATATGACCTGGGGGTACAAAACCCAGATACGAAATATAACGACTCAATTAATAAGAAGACATTTAAGTCTTCCGCCTTAGCCTCACGACACGTCAAGATAGAATCTCAAACGCTCGCTACGTCACAAGTTTTAAAAGAACACGTACCGGCCACAATGCCGATGCGTAATAAATTCTTTGTATGCGCTAGTCATTCAGAGTGGTGGGTCTGGGTAGACTCGAACTACCGACCTCACCCTTATCAGGGGTGCGCTCTAACCACCT
>NZ_JBFULC010000110.1:0-6698 GCF_056400525.1 Stenotrophomonas sp. P5_A9 | reverse complement strand
CACCATTTGAGTCGGTCCGAGACCGGTCGCTGGTCGTTCGTCCAGCGCGTTCCTGTTGACCTCCAAGCCGTGCTCGACTGCCGGCTGATCAAACGCATCCTTCGAACGAAAGACCTGGCTCAGGCCCATGTGCGTGCAGTCGTGCTGGGTRCAGGCTATGCTCGGCTCTTCGCACAGTTGAAGGATCAACGCGTGGCCAAGCTCGCCAAAACGGATGCTGACCTCCTCATTGATCGTTTGACGAGTGCTGAGAACCTGCGCGAGCTCACGTTGAACCGCACCCGGGCAACGGACGGGACGGTCACGGAGCAATGGCAGATTGATAGTCCGAAGGACTTGAAGCTCTACCGGCAGCTCATGGAGTTGGAAGCGATGGCGGCCACGCTACAGCAGCCTGCAGCAGCCAGCCGGGGGCCGGCTCGCGAGATCTGGCCGCAGGTGACGCGCGCACCCGCAGCGCCACCTGCGCAGGCGATCGAAACCATCACGTTGGGAAAGGCGCGCGATGCCTTCTTGTCGACGCTCAAGCCCTCAACTCTGCCCAAGGCCTACACGATCAAGAAAACGGCCATCGAGGCATTGGTCTCGTTCTTGGGGCCGAAGTTTAAGGTCAATGCCATCACGCGCTCGGACTTGGCCCGCTGGTATCAGGAAATGCGGGAAAAGGGGGCCTCGACGCCGACCCTGACGAACAAGCAGTCCTACATCGGCGGGAAAGGCGGGTTCTTCGAGTGGGCTATGGCCTCTGGTCACTACCCGCGGGGCGACGACCGTCACCGGCCTGACCTATGACGAGCAGGGCAATCTGCGTAACAAGAATGGGCGTGTGCATGAGTTCGACTTTGGCAACCGCCTGCGTGCCATTCAGGGCTTAGAGGCATACCAGTACGACGCAGCCGGACGACGCACTGTCGCCTCCGATCTAAATGGAGAACGAGCCCGCTCGTTCTACGGCCAAGGAGGAGATCTGTTTTTCGAGCAGCGCCGAGGCGTGGGCTCTACCGAATACGTCCGGCTAGGTTCGCGCACGCTGGCTTTGCGCAAGAACGGCACAGTTAGCTATCAGCACCTGGACTCGTTGGGGAGCCTGGTTGCAGCCACCAACGCTGCTAGCGTGATTGTTGAGCGCACCCAATACGAGCCCTACGGCGCGCCGATCGGAGAGGCGGTCGATGGTATGGGCTACACCGGGCATGTCTCTGATGCTGTAACCGGCCTCATATACATGCAGCAGCGCTATTACGATCCGCAGATCGGAAGATTCTTAAGCGCCGACCCGGTGACCGTTTCGGCAGACCCGATGGGCATGTTCAACCGTTACAAGTATGCGGCCAATAATCCGTATGGCTACCGGGATCCTGATGGACGGCAAGAATGCAGGTCCTGCGAGATGTCATGCGGAGCTTCGGTTGGCTACATGTTGCGTAATGACAAAGAGCGGATGCAGACCTGGCCAAGTGGTGAAGCTGCTGCGATGACGGCAGGCAGCGGTGCTGAGGATGGTGCATTGATTGGGCAAGCCGTCGGAAGCTTCGTCGACACAGGAAAAATTTCCAGCGAAGGTGTGAAGACGCTTGCCACGGTTGTGGTTGTGGGTGCGATAACGAGAGGGAAGTCTGGTGGTGGGGGGATGATGCATGGTCCATCTCCCAGAATCAGCATCGGCAAGCAAGGTAAGCACCAGATAGGACATAATAACTACACCGAGGGACGAAGCGTCCTTGCCGCAGACCCTGTTGAACTTGGACGACATGCTGGAACGGGGCAGTAGGTTGGAAATGTGGCCGTTGGTCTGCCTGGGTCGAAGGAGCGAGTTAACTACGGTCGGGAAATTGGCACCTTCATTGATTATGATGGAAACTCTTTTCCCACATCCAATGGCATCATTCACTACGCAAAAGACGGCATTCACATCGTGCCATCGAGGCCAAGCCCATGAATCATAGTTTTCGATCCGAAATAATACTCAGAGTTAACCGTGCTTTGCTGGGTGAGGTGTTTCCCGCCTTAGTCGGGGTTTGCTGCAGCATTGAAGGTGAAGAGAGGTTTGAGTTGACGTTCTTTGTAGACGCTGAACCTACTGCCTCGGTTGAAGAGGATATCTCCTGCATTGAGACGGAAGTTATCGCAGACTTTTCTGAAAGTGTTGAGGTGTCGCATAGGATTGAAGTCTCCTCGAAGCCTGCGCTTCCAACGTCAAGCTCGTTTTGGATATTTCTTCGAAGCTATGACAGATCTCCATCGGTCACTGTGCCGTGACAAGATCCGATGATTGCCAGGACGCTCTTATGACTGAAGCGGAGAGCAGCCTGCTGCCGCTCGCTTGCGGAACTGCGCTGAGTCAAACCCCTAACAAGGGCAAGAAGGGTAAGAAGTAGTTTCAGGGACCGGCACCGACTGGTAATGGATGCAAAATGAGTGCCTCGTAGGCTGCCTGAAGTAAGCTATCTTGAGAAGGCAGTTGGCCAATTCGCGTTGACTTATGTATCAGCGGCCGTCAGCGATGCTGTTCAATCGGGAAAGTGAGATGTAACTCGCTCGAAGCTCGCGATCGAGGCGATGGGTCTTGAGCGCGCTGGCGAGTTGCGCCCGGGTAAAAGTGCGCGGCCGCCCACTCAGGAGGCCCCAATGCCCCGCCATGGGGAGATTGATGATGAGCGGAGTTGGGATGGGCGTCTCGAAATAGAGCTTGAATGTGCCAGCAACTTCAACGATAAAGGCACGGTGCGGTGGTGCACGCACATTCCGGAACAGGGACGATCCGAAGTAGGGCGCGACAGGGCGATGACAGCCGGCGTGCCTTCGTTCCCCGGCGCGGTATCCGCCCAGAGAGGAGAACAGGGATGTTGCAACGGATCAGGAACCTATCGTGCATTGTGCTGGCAACGGTCGCGATGGGTTGCATGACCCCCGCTTCGGCGGAGGCGCAGGAGAGCAAGACGACCTGGCGCATTTCCCAGCCCGGTGGAAATTCGACCCAGTACAAGACGCAGCAGGAGGCAGTGGAGGCCATCAAGAGCCTTCCTGCGCCGAGCCCCTTCCCGCCCGATTTCCAGTTTGGCTGGAACTCCGTGGACAAGATCAAATCCAAGAAGGTCGGCTTGGATGGCAATACGTCGATCACCTACTGGATGGGAAAATCCCAGCCCTCCGATCCCGAATGGTCATATCTCAGCACAGCGATATTTCCGACCGAAGAGGCAATGGTCGCGGCCTACTTGGCTGAGGTGCAAGCGTTCAACCCCGTCTGTCCCGGCGCGGCTGTCACGCCCACGGGCGACTGGTACGCCGTCACCCCGGATATGGAAGGAACCATCGAGAATCGTGAGTACCAGGTGACCTACGTGGGCGGGGACAATACCGCCCAGTCTCCCTGCGCTCCGTTCTCGAGCGACGCGATGCTGACGCGCACCCGGCGTCTGAACTGCCCGGTTCTCCTGACACAGTGGTCCAACAAGCACGAAGCCTGTGTCAACGAAGATTTCGTTGCCACCATCACCTCCAAGACGACGCAGTGCGACAAGGACGGCGGGAACGGAAGCTGCCCCACCGATGGCAATGGTGCCATGAGCGGTATGAGTCCGAGCGCGGGCAACAAGTCACCCTCGAACGAGCCGCCCTGCGACGGCACGGTCGGCAATCCCTGCGACGTAAAGACCGGTGAGAAATACGAAATCGCCCAAGACTTCGATCTGGGCTGGATTGCGTTGACGCGTTTCTATCACTCGGGAATATCCACGTCCCTGGGCGGCTTCGGCTACGGCTGGACGCATTCGCTGGGCGCGCAGCTGGCGCTGGATGGCGACGGCGGGGCCGGCATCGTGGAGGGCAATGGGTTCCAGCGCGCCTTCAAGAAGATTGGCCAGGTCTACGAGGCAGCCGACAGCAGCGGTGATCGCCTTGTCCAGAATGGAAACTGGACGCTGTATTCGTCCGATGCCATTTCGACCTTCGACGCCTCAGGCCGGCTGACTGAAAAGCGCTTCCTGGATGGAACATCGTTGACGTTCGTCTACGACGACAGTGAACGACTCGCAGCCGTCATCCACAGCAGCGGTCGCACGCTGGAGTTCGTCTATCAGTCCAATGACTATGAGGCCTTGATCAGCTCGGTCCTGGTCGCGGGTGTCCCCCAGGCGAGCTACACCTATACCGCGCAAGGCCAAGTAGCTACGGTCACCTACGCTGGTGGCGGTGTGCGCACCTATCACTACGAAAACTTCAGCTTCCCCCAGCATCTGACCGGCATCACCGCAGAAGACGGCCAGCGATACAGCACGTTTACCTATGACGCCATCGGTCGCGTCATTTCGAGTCAGCATGCAGGGGGCGCGGACGGGGTGACGTTGGCATACAGCCCCAACGGCGGAGCGGTGGTCACGGATGCACTTGGCCATCAGACCGACTACTCCCTGACGCCCGGCGACGATAGCGCGCCACCGCGTAAGGTGTTGGGCACCTCCGATTCCCAGGGATCGATAAGCCGCACGTACTACGATGCCAGCGTCGACTTCCGTCGACGACTGGACACCTATACGGATCGGCGCGGCGTCCAGACCAAGCACACGTACGGCGAGGGCACCGATGCGGTGACCGGTCGGCTGGTCGCTACCCACACCGTTACCGAGGCGGTAGGCCTGCCTGAGCAGCGTGTGGTGCAGAGCATCCGCGACAATGAGACCAACGCCGTTCTCGTTACGACGATAGGTCAACAAGAGACCCGAACCACTTACAACGCCCGCCGACAGCCAGTGAGCATAACGCTTAAGGATTTGGCTTCCGGGCAGACGCGCGCCACGACCTACGCCTATTGTGAGGCCGCTGACTTGGCCGCAGCCGGCAGCTGCCCGACCGAGGGGCTGCTGAAAAGCGTCGATGGGCCACGTACGGATGTGGCCGATGTAACCGTCTATGCGTATTACGCAGCCGACGACGCCGGTTGCGCCTCCAATGGCACCTGCGCTTACCGCAAGGGCGATCTGCACAGCGTTACCAATGCGCTGGGGCAGACGGTAGAAACCCTGGCCTACGATGCATTTGGTCGTCCGCTTTCGGCAAAGGACGTCAATGGAGTGGTCACGGACTACGCCTATCATGCTCGCGGCTGGCCGACCTCGGTAAACGTACGTGGCGCCTCTACCGCAGCAGACCGGGTGACCCAGCTGAGCTACTGGCCGACCGGGCTTGTGCAGCAGGTTACCGAGCCCGATGGGAGCAGCGTGTCTTATGTCTACGACGCTGCTCAGCGGCTGACCGACATCGAAGACAGCGCGGGTAACACCATCCACTACACGCTGGATAACGCCGGCAACCGCGTCAAGGAAGACACGCTGGACTCCGGCGGCACGTTGCGGCGCACCCTTGCCCGCGTCTACAACACGCTGGGACAGCTCACCACGCTGAAGGACGCGGGCAATCACGCCACCGCCTTCACCTACGATGCGGATGGCAACCCGCAAACGGCCACAGATGCATTAAGCCGGGTGAGCAGCCAGCAGTACGATTCGCTGAACCGCCTTGCGCGCACATTGCAGGACGTCGGCGGTGTAGCTGCGGAGATCCGCTCGCAGTACAACGCGCTGGATCAAATCACCCAGGTCACGGACCCCAAGGGCCTGCATACCACCTACGCCTATAMCGGCTTTGGTGACCTCACCGGCCAAGTCAGCCCGGATAGTGGTGCGAGCAGCTTCACCTCGGACTCGGCCGGCAATCGCAAGACCGCCACCGACGCGCGGGGAGTGACCACGACCTATCACTACGACCTGCTCAACCGTCTGACCGGTGTCGCCTACCCAGACCCGAGCCTTGATGTGGGCTACAGCTACGACGTCGCGCCAGCGGTTTGCGCGGCTGATGAGCAGTTCGCCAAGAGTCGATTGGGGCAGGTGCTTCACGCCAATGGCAGCACCCTCTACTGTCATGACCGCTTCGGCCAGATCACCCGGAAGGTGCAGACGCTCAATGGTGTGGCGATCACGCTGCGCTATGCCTACAGCAAGTCGGGTCGGTTGACTGCATTGACCTATCCCGATGGCAGCATGGCTGACTACGTGCGCGACGCACAGGGTCGTATCAGCCAAATCGGTCTGACCCGCCCCGGGCAGAGCCGGCAGATCGTCATCAGCCAGGTCAGCCACGCCGCCTTCGGTCCGGCCACTGGCTGGGCCTATGGCAACGGACGCCAGCTACAGCGTCCGCTGGATCTGGACTATCGCTCGCAGGCGGTGCACGACCCGGCAGTGGGTGGAATGTCACTGAGCTACGGCTACGATGCCGTCGGCGCGATCACCGAGCTAAGGAATGGCCCGGGCTCTACAGTGCTGGCGAAGTATGCCTACGACACGCTGGGCCGCCTTACCCAGACCATGGATGGCGCGACCGGCACGCCGATTGAAACCTATGCTTACGACCCTACAGGCAATCGAACCTCTCTGACCACCGCCGGGGGCACCACCAATTACGCCTACCCGGCGACCAGTCATCGGCTGACTGCGGTGGGTAGTGAGGCCCGAAACCATGATGCAGTGGGCAACACCACGAGTATCGGAAGCAAAGCCCTCACGTACAACGATGCCAACCGTATGAATGCGGTGAAACAGGGCGCTGCGGTGGTGGAAAGCTACGCCTACAACCACCGTGGCGAGCGCGTGCTACGTACTCCTTCCGATGGGGATGCGCAGATCACGCTATATGAC
>NZ_JBFULC010000109.1:0-6793 GCF_056400525.1 Stenotrophomonas sp. P5_A9 | reverse complement strand
GGCCGGGACCGTCGGGCGCCATGGATGGCGCCCGCGAGCCCCCATGGATGGGTTTACGGCGTGTCCCGGCCAAGGCTACCCGCCACCCTCCTCCAGGAAAGCAAAAGCGCCGGCCGTTGCAGTGGCCGTTGCAATGGCCGTTGCCGTTGCCGTTAGCTTCTAAAAAAAAACCAACCACCCCACAAAACAAAAACGGGCACCCTCGCGGGCACCCGTTTCTGTAACGCCCGCCTTTCGGCAGGAATCAGGCCTTTTCGGCTTCCACAACCACCTTGACGGTGGTTTCGACGTCGGCGTGCAGGTGAACAGTCACCTCGTACTCGCCCACGTTGCGGAAGGCGCCTTCGCCCAGGATCACTTCGCTCTTTTCCAGCGGCAGGCCGGCAGCGGTGAAGGCTTCGGCGATATCGCGCGGGCCGACCGAACCGTACAGCTTGCCTTCGGTCGAAGCGTTGGCACCGATCGTGACGCTCTTGCCTTCCAGCTTCGCCTTGCGGGCTTCGGCGTCAGCGTGGATCGACTGGGCCTTGGCTTCGTAATCGGCGCGCTTGGCTTCGAACTCGGCCACGTTGGTCGCGGTGGCCGGAACGGCCTTGCCGGTCGGGACGAGGAAGTTGCGGCCGTAGCCCGGCTTCACGTCGACCAGATCGCCCAGACCGCCGAGGTTGGTGACCTTCTGAAGAAGAATCAGCTTCATGGTGTAGCTCCAAAAATGTATTCGTTAGCGAGGCAAGGCCCCGCAGCGATGGCTGTCCGAATATCCGAACGGCAGACCTGGAAACCGCCCGACGCTTCGCAGCGCGGGCGGCCAGATCCGCGAAAGCGGCGACCGAAGCCGCCGGCTTTCATCAGACGTCGTGGTTGTCGGTGTACGGAATCAGGGCCAGGAAACGGGCGCGCTTGACGGCCGTTGCCAGCTGGCGCTGGTACTTCGACTTGGTACCGGTGACGCGGCTCGGCACGATCTTGCCGTTCTCGGTCAGGTACTGGCGCAGGGTGTTGAGATCCTTGTAATCGATCTCCTTGACACCTTCGGCCGTGAACTTGCAGAACTTGCGGCGACGGAAGAACTTGGACATGTCAGTGCTCCTTAAGCGGCCGAAGCGGCGTCTTCGCCGGCATCGGTGTCAGCGGCGGGGGTGGTTTCACCTTCTTCGTCATCACGACGACGACGCTCGCCACGCTCGGGCTTCTCGCCCTTCTCGTCCTTGCTCTTCATGATCAGCGACTGCTCGGTGTCAGCTTCGTCACGCTTGATGACGAGGTTGCGCAGCACGGCGTCGTTGAAGCGGAAGCTTTCCACCAGCTCGCTCAGCACGGCCTGGTCGCACTCGATGTTGAGCATGACGTAATGGGCCTTCACCAGGTTCTGGATCGGGTAGGCCAGCTGACGACGGCCCCAGTCTTCCAGACGGTGGATGGTGCCGCTGCCGTTCTCGACCAGCGCCTTGTAGCGCTCGATCATGGCCGGGACCTGTTCGCTCTGGTCCGGATGGACCAGGAACACGACTTCGTAATGACGACTCATGTGTTTTTACCTTTCGGATGTGGCCCGTTGAGGGCCGGACAGCCCCCCGCAGATGAACGCGGTGGGGCAAGGGTCCTGCCCGAAATCAGGCAGGAAGCCGCAAAGTATGGCAGCGCAAGCCCCAACAGGCAAGCCGCAGCGCGCCAGACAGCCCGGCGGCGGCCCGGCTCAGGCCTTGTCGGCCTCGGTGGTGAAGCTCTCGCCGCAGCCGCATTCGGCGGTCGCGTTAGGGTTCCTGAACGTGAACGTCTCGCTCAGGCCGTGCTTGCCGAAGTCGATCTCCGTGCCATCGACCAAGCCCAGGCTGTCGGCATCCACGTAGATACGCACCCCGTCCTGCTCGAACACGGTGTCGCCCTGGCGCTCGTCGCGGGCCAGATCGGTGATGTGACCCCAGCCCGAGCAACCGGTCCGGGTCACGCCGAAACGCAGGCCCAGCGCGCCGGGGGTCTGCTCGACGAACTTCTGCACACGGGCAAAGGCAACAGGGGTAAGGCTTACGGCCATGACAGGCAACTCCAGCGGATCGTGATCATTATAGAGGGTATGGCGCGGCCCGGCTTCGACGGCCGTCGCTGCGGTTCACATGGCGCGCAGCCCCGGAGAGCGCGCGAAAAATGCCTCGCAAGCCGAACACCGCACCCGTTAAACTCCGTGTTCAGAGATCGAGTCGATCAACAGAGGATTCAAGTCATGACGGTGGTCAGCGTTGAACATGCGCTTGCCGGGAAAATCCCGGAAGGCGGCGAGGCAACCGTACGCGGTTGGGTACGGACGGTGCGCGGCTCGGCGGCGCTGGCCTTCGTCAATGTCACCGATGGCTCCTGCTTCGCCCCCATCCAGGTGGTGGCCAATGACACCCTGGGCAACTTCGACGACATCAAGAGCCTGACCCCGGGCTGCTCGGTGATCGCCCGCGGCACCCTGGTCAAGTCCCAGGGCAAGGGCCAGTCCTTCGAAATCCAGGCCCACGACATCGAAATCGTCGGCCTGGTCGACGACCCCCTGACCTACCCGATCCAGCCCAAGCCGATGAGCGCGGAGTTCCTGCGTGAAGTGGCGCACCTGCGCCCGCGCACCAACCTGTTCGGCGCGGTCACCCGCATCCGCAACTGCCTGTCCCAGGCCGTGCACCGGTTCTTCCACCAGAACGGGTTCAACTGGATCAGCACCCCGATCATCACCACCTCCGATGCCGAAGGCGCCGGCCAGATGTTCCGGGTCTCGACCCTGGACATGGCCAACCTGCCGCGCAACGAAAAGGGCGAGGTCGATTTCAGCCGTGACTTCTTCGGCAAGGAAACCTTCCTGACCGTGTCCGGCCAGCTCAATGTCGAGGCGTACTGCCTGGCCCTGAGCAAGGTCTACACGTTCGGCCCGACCTTCCGCGCCGAAAACTCCAACACCACCCGCCACCTGGCGGAGTTCTGGATGATCGAGCCGGAAATCGCCTTCGCCGACCTGGCCGAAGACGCGCGCCTGGCCGAGCAGTTCCTGAAATACCTGTTCCGCGCGGTGCTGGACGAGCGCGGCGACGACCTGGCGTTCCTGGCCGAGCGCGTGGACAAGAACGCGATCACCAAGCTGGAAGGCTTCATCAACGCCCCGTTCGAGCAGATCGACTACACCGAAGCGGTGAAGCTGCTGCAGAAGGCCGACAAGAAGTTCGACTTCCCGGTCGAATGGGGCCTGGACCTGCAGACCGAGCACGAGCGCTGGCTGACCGAGGAACACATCGGCCGCCCGGTGGTGGTGACCAACTACCCCGAGCACATCAAGGCGTTCTACATGCGCCTGAACGATGACGGCAAGACCGTCGCAGCGATGGATGTGCTCGCCCCGGGCATCGGCGAGATCATCGGCGGCAGCCAGCGCGAAGAGCGCCTGGACGTGCTCGACGCGCGCATGGCGCAGTTCGGCCTGGATCGCGAGCACTACAGCTGGTACCGCGATTTCCGCCGCTACGGGTCGGTGCCGCATGCCGGTTTCGGCCTGGGCTTCGAGCGCCTGGTGGTGTACGTGTGCGGGCTGGGCAACATCCGCGACGCCATCCCCTACCCGCGCGCGCCGGGCAGCGCCGAGTTTTGATCCCCCCCGCGGAGGCACCGAGCCCATGACCCTGTTCTTCGCGCTGTGTTTCGTCGGCGTGGCGATCGCCGGGTTCAGTGCCTTCGTGATCTTCTGGCCGCTGACCCTGATCCACATCCGCGACCGCCATCCGCTGCTGGCGCAACGCTTCGGCAACGGCGCGTTCCTGCGCCCGGATGCGCTGCGCTGGCTGCTTGGGCGCGATTACCGGCAAACCCCCGACCGGGCGCTGTCCGGGCTGGCCACGCCTGCCTGGGTATCGCTGCTGACCCTGCTGGCCGGACTGGGCATGGCTGCCCTGCTCTGGCTGCTTTCGATGGTATTGATATGAACGACACCCCCTCACACCGCGACGAATGGTTCTTGGCCAGCCTGGGCAACACGCTTATCTGGGCGCGCCTGCGGATCCGCCCGGCCGGCACCGCCGAAGTCCTCGACAGCGACGGCAACACGCTCAGCTACGACAGCGAAGACACCGCGCGGTCGCAGTTGTTCGATGCCGAGTTCGTGTCCTATGACGGCCTGGACGAGGAAGACGCGCTGATCCGCGGTTTCTCGCTGCATGAAGTGCAGCCGCCGCAGGGCGCCAGCGATGCCGAGCTGCACGGCCGCATGGTGCAGAGCTTGGGCGCCCGCGCGTAACCGGCGATGTTCATCCCTTCCGCCTTCGCCGAGACTGACCTGATCTGGCTGGACCGGCTGCTGGCGCGCGATGCGTTCATCACGCTGGTCACCACCGGCGCCGACGGTCTGCCGCAGGCCACCCGGATGCCGGTGCTGTACCGGCGCGACGCCGATGGCATCCTGATCGAAGGCCACTGGGCCAAGCCGAACCCGCAGGCAGGCCATGCCGGCCCCGCGTTGATGCTGGTGCACGGTCCCCACGCGTATGTGTCGCCGGGCTGGTATCCGGACAACGCCGTCAGGAACGGCGTTGGACAGCCAAAGGCTGGCCCGCAGGGTGAGCCCCAGGGACGGGGCGAACACAAGGTCGCGCAGGCGCGTGTGCCGACCTGGAACTACGCCGCTGCGGAACTGCGCGGCGTGCTGGAGCCGGTGACCGACGATGATGCGCTGATCGCCATGCTGGACGGCCTGAGCGCGCACTATGAAGCGCAGGTCGGCGGCGACTGGGATCTGCTGCCGATCGAGCCGCGCCAGCAGCGCATGCTCGGCGGCATCGTCGGGTTCCGTTTCCGCCCGGCGCAGGTGCAGATCAAACTCAAGCTCAGCCAGAACCATCCCGAGGCCAACCAGCACAGCGTGATCGACGCGCTGTCGGCGCTGGACGCCCCGGCTTCCCGCGAGCTGGCGCAGTGGATGCGCTGGCGCCGCGACGGCGACACCGCCGGTTGATTCTCCCCGCTTCCCGCGACGCCGCGGCCAGGCTGGCCGCGCCTTGCCCCCACCTTACGTCAGGGACACCTGCCCCATGAAAGACATCCACAAGCTGCTGCAGAACAACCGCGAATGGGCGGACCGGATCGAGAAAGAAGACCCGGAATTCTTCCACCAGTTGGCCAAGCAGCAGCACCCGGAATACCTGTGGATCGGCTGTTCCGACTCGCGCGTGCCGGCCAACCAGATCATCGGCATGGCACCGGGCGAGGTGTTCGTGCACCGCAACGTGGCCAACGTGGTGGTGCACACCGACCTGAACTGCCTGAGTGTGATCCAGTACGCGGTGGACCAGCTTAAGGTGAAGCACATCCTGATCGTGGGCCATTACGGCTGCGGCGGCGTGCACGCCAGCCTGCACAACACCCGCGTGGGCCTGGCCGACAACTGGCTGCGGCACGTGGGCGATGTGGCGCAGAAGCACGCCTCGATCATGGATGCGATCGAGGACCCGGCGCTGAAGCACGCACGCCTGTGCGAGTTGAACGTGATCGAGCAGGTGGTCAACGCCTGCCGCTCGACGATCGTGCAGGATGCCTGGGCGCGCGGCCAGAAGCTGATGGTGCACGGCTGGGTCTACAGCCTGAAGGATGGCCGGGTGCGCGAGATGGGCATCGACGTGGGTGCACCGGAAGACCTGCAACCGGCCTACGAAAAGGCCCTGGCCCACGTGCCGCGCCGCGGTCGGCGCGACTGACGCGTCTCTCTACGGAATCCCCATCATGCTCGCTTCCCCCATCAATCTGCTGGCCTGGATCGAGGAACACCGGCATCTGTTGAAGCCGCCGGTGGGCAACAAGATGATCGAGAACGGGGACTTCATCGTGATGGTGGTGGGCGGGCCGAACAGCCGCACCGACTACCACTACGACGAGGGCCCTGAGTGGTTCTACCAGCTCGAAGGCGAGATGACGCTGAAGGTGCAGGAAGACGGTGCGGTGCGCGACATCCCGATCCGCGCGGGCGAGATCTTCCTGCTCCCGGGCAAGGTGCCCCATTCGCCCCGCCGCCCGGCTGGCGGCGTGGGGCTGGTGGTGGAGCGCAAGCGCCTGGCGCATGAGCGCGATGGGCTGCTGTGGTTCTGCGAGCGCTGCAACCACAAGCTGTACGAAGAGTATTTCGCGCTGGAGAACATCGAGACGGATCTGCCGAAGGTGTTTGCGCGGTATCAGGCCTCGGTGGAGATGCGCACCTGCGAGGCGTGCGGACATGTGGATCCGTTGCCGGGTGGTACCGGGGCTGTTGAAGGCTGAGAGCTCGAAGGCGGACAGCAGCATGTGCGCGCGCACTCCGGGCGAGGCTTGTATGGGTGGGTTTGCGCGCATGCAGAAGAGCCGGCGGATTCGATCTTTTAGCGACTGCTGATGCCCGTTCCTGATTCGATGCCAGCTTGACCTTTGAAGGAAGAGCAGCCGAGCATGGCTCGGCTCTACCGGGGCCATTGCAATCATCCCGGTGGGGTCGATCCTCTAACGACTGCTGATGCCCGTTCCTCATTCGATGCCAGCATGACCTGGGAAGGAAGAGCAGCCGAGCATGGCTCGGCTCTACCCAGGCGTTTGCCGGCGCTCCAGGCATTTCCAGACATTCCACGCATTTCGGGCATTTGCGGCATTCCCAGCGTTTCCCGGCGTTTCCCCGGCGTTTCCCATGCGCGCCTACCCACTGTCGGGGCGTGGTGCGGGTGGGTTGCCGGGACACGCCGTAAACCCGTCCTTGGGGGCTCGGTGTTGCCATCCATGGCGCGCAAACCCACCCATACAAGCCTCGCCCGGAGTG
>NZ_JBFULC010000108.1:0-6887 GCF_056400525.1 Stenotrophomonas sp. P5_A9 | reverse complement strand
TCGCGAACCCTGGCCGAATACATGGTGCCCAGCGCATTTGTGGTGCTGGCGGCATTGCCGCTGATGGCAAACGGCAAGTTGGACCGGCATGCGTTGCCTGCCCCGGGGCTGGAGGCGTTGACCGGGCGGGCTTACGTGGCGCCGGAAGGGGAAGTGGAACAGGCGCTGGCCGCGATCTGGGTCGAGCTGCTGGGCGTGGAGCGGGTGGGACGGCACGACCACTTCTTCGAGCTGGGGGGGCACTCGCTGGTCGCAATCCAGCTGCAGGGCCGTATCAACCAGCGAATGTTGGTGGACGTGCCGCTGCACTACCTGTTTGAGAACGCGGCGTTGCACCAGTTGGCCGAACACGTGCAGAGCGCGCAGCTTGATCGCTTCCTGGGCAACGAACTTGCGTTGATCGACGATGAGCTTGCTGGCCTTTCGGCCGAGCAGCTCAGCAATCTGCTGATGAGTGAGGGGCAGTGATGAACAGCAACAATGGCCAGCCGTCTGTCGAGGACCTCAAGCGGGCGATCGTGCAGCAACGCTTGCGCAACAGGATGCAACAGCACCTGGCAGTGGACAACGAGCGTGCGATTCCACGTGCAGACCGTAGCAAGCCCACTCCGCTGTCATTGGTACAGCGCCGGCTGTGGTTCCTCGATCATCTGGACGCGCAAGGTGCAGCGTATAACCTGCCGGTGGCGCTGCACCTCGGGGGAGTACTTGATCGCAATGCGCTGGCGGCCGCCCTGGATCGTCTAGTGCACCGACACGAATCATTGCGGACCTATTTCCCCGCCGGAGAAACCGGGCCGCTTCAGTATGCTTCCGACGAGGGCTGCGGGCTGACGCTGGTCGAGAGCGACCTGAGCGAACTACAGGTGGAAGCGCGCCGTCATGAAGTGGCGCGGATGCTTGCCATTGAAGCGCAGACTGGATTCGATCTGGAGCACGGGCCTTTGATCCGCGGGCGCTTGCTGAGGCTTGCAGAAGCCGAACACGTCCTGGTGATCACCCAGCATCACATCATCACCGATGGTTGGTCGCTGGGCATCATGGTGCGCGAATTTGCGGCGCTCTACTCCGCATTCCGGCAAGGACAGCCTGATCCACTGCCGCCTCTGCCGATTCAATATGCAGACTATGCCGCATGGCAGCATCGCTGGCTGCAGGGAGCGCAGTTGGAACAACAGCTGAAATTCTGGCGAGAGCATCTCGAGGGTGCTCCGGGTCTGCTGGAACTGCCGACCCGCATCCAGCGGACTGAAATGCAGTGCAATGCCGGAAAGGACCTTCAGGTGGCCTTCTCCGCAGACCTGACCAGGAAGCTGAAGGCGCTGTCGCAGCAGCATGGATGTACGCTCTTCATGGTATTGCTGGCCGGCTGGGCGGTTGTACTGGCGCGGCTCAGCGGCCAGCAGGACGTGGTGATAGGCACGCCTGTGGCCAACCGGCAACGGCCCGAGCTGGAGGGGATCATCGGGTTCTTCGTCAATACACTCGCCCTGCGCACCAACCTCGCCGGCGACCCGACCGTGGCAGAGCTGCTCGCACAGACCCGGGCAACGGCCGTGTCGGCGTTCGCGCACCAGGAATTGCCGTTTGAACAAGTGGTGGAGGCGCTGCATCCGCAGCGCAGCTTGGACTACAGTCCCTTGTTCCAGGTGATGCTCACGCTCGACAGCGTATCGGAGGGCTACACGCTTGCCTTGCCCGGCCTCGAGCTGAGCCAGATGGCGATTGAACGGACGACGACACATTTCGATCTCTCCCTTGCCCTGTCCGACAGCGGGGAGCGGTTGTCAGGGACATTCAACTACAACGCCGAGCTGTTCGATGCGTCGACAATTGAACGTTGGTCACAGCATCTGCAGACCGTGTTGCACGGCATGGCCGAGGATTCGCAGCGGCACATATCCGCCTTGCCATTGCTGACAGCACAGCAGCGCAGCCAGGTGGTGGATCTGTTCAATGCAACGGCGGTGAGTTTCCCAGACGAGGCACTTATCCATGAACTGTTCCAGATCCAGGCCAGGCAGCAGCCTGACGCGGATGCGGTCGTTTATGGCCACCAACGATTGACATATGCCGAACTCAACGTGCGCGCAAACCAGGTGGCACACTTCCTGATCGGCCTGGGCGTACGGCCGGACCAGCGGGTGGCCCTCTGCGTCGAGCGCGGTCTGGACATGGCAGTGGGCATACTGGGTATCCTCAAGGCCGGCGCGGCCTACGTGCCGGTGGACCCTGACTATCCACCGAACCGCCAGGCGCACATGCTGAAAGATTGCCGGCCCGTGGCGGTGCTCAGCCAGCAGGCTTTGCTGCCGCGGCTGCCCGCCCTGCAGGTGCCGGTGTTGGCGCTCGATGGATTGCAGGCTGTCAGCATGCTTGCCCGACATTCTTCACTGGACCCGCAGTCGCGGGCGTCAGGCCTCACCTCGCGCAACCTAGCTTACGTAATCTACACTTCTGGCTCGACCGGCCAGCCGAAGGGTGTAATGGTCGAGCACCGTTCGGCGGTGAATTTCTGGCAGGTCATGTCGAGGACCACGCACGCCCGATGCGAACCGCGCTCGCGGGTAGCGTTGAATGCGGCGTTCTCGTTCGACATGTCGCTCAAGGGCATTCTCCAGCTTCTTTCGGGGCACTGCCTGATGCCCATCCCGCAGAGCATCCGTGCCAACGGGGTCGAGCTGCTGAATTTCCTGGTCGAACATCGTATCGATGCGGTCGATAGCACCCCGTCGCAGCTGGAGGGTCTGCTGTCCGCTGGACTACTCGAAGGCGGGGCGTATCGCCCGCGTAGCGTGCTGGTGGGGGGAGAGCCGATCAGGTCTTCGCTCTGGGGGCGGCTGAAGTCCTCGCCGATCGTGGAGTTTCACAATATGTACGGTCCCACCGAGGCCACCGTGGATGCCACCATCGTCAGCATTGCCGGGGCAGCGGGCGGCCCTACCATTGGCTCGCCAATCGACAATGCCCGTATCTACATTCTCGATACGGCACGGCAACCAGTTCCGATAGGCGTGATTGGTGAGGTGCACATCGGTGGGGTAGGGGTTGCACGGGGTTACCTGGACAAACCAGAACTGACTGCCGAGCGCTTCCTATGCGATCCTTTCAGCAGTTGCGCTGGGGACCGAATGTATCGAACCGGTGATCTTGCCCGCTGGCTGCCGGACGGAAACATTGAATTCCTGGGGCGCAATGATTTCCAGGTCAAGATCCGGGGCTTCCGGGTCGAACTTGGCGAAATCGAGGCCAAGCTGGTCGCTTGCCCGGGGGTCCGGGAAGCGGCCGTGGTGGGCCTGAATGAGGAATCCGGCGACAGCCGCCTGGTCGCCTACGTAGTGTCGGACCACCAGCCCAACCCAGCGCAATTGCGCGATGCGCTACAGGGACAACTGCCGGAACACATGATACCCAGTGCGTTCGTTGTGCTGGCGTCCCTGCCGCAGACCCCGAATGGAAAGCTCGACAGGCAGGCGCTGCCCGCCCCGGGGGTGCAGGCAGTCGTCACCCGACGCTTTGAAGCACCGCGCGGCGAGCTGGAACAGGTACTGGCCAAGATATGGGCTGAGCTGCTGGGGCTGGAGCGGGTGGGGCGGCATGATCAGTTCTTCGAACTGGGCGGTCACTCGTTGATGGTGGTTTCAATGGTTGCTCGCCTGCGCGAACTGGACTTGGAGGTGCCGGTACAGGCCGTGTTCACTACGCCCACCCTGCATGCGCTGGCAGCTTCGATCAGCACATCGGGCATGGCGGGTGCATCAGCAGTGCGCTCGCCTATCGGTCCGGAAACCTCGCGGATCACGCCTGCGCATCTGTCGATGGTGAGCCTCGATCAGGAGCAGATCGACCTGGTCGTAGCGGGCGTGCCAGGCGGGACCGGGAACGTACAGGACATCTATCCGCTGCTGCCATTGCAGGAGGGACTATTGTTCCACTACCTGCTCGAGGAGGAGGGCGACACCTACCTGTCACGCGACCTGTTGGCCTTCGCCACACGCGAACGGCTTGATGCCTTTCTGCAGGCGCTGAACGAGGTCATTGCACGGCATGACATTCTGCGTAGCGCGCTGCGCTGGGAGGGGCTGCCCATGCCGGTGCAGGTCGTCCAGCGACAGGCATCGCTGCCGGTAGAGGTGGTGGCCGTTCCACCTGCGGGCTCAGCCCTGGACGCGCTGGAGCAGTATGCGGACCCGGCCCGGCTGCGGCTGGATGTTCGCAACGCGCCGCTGCTCGCGGCCTTTGTTGCCCACGATCAGGCCGAGGGGGAGTGGCTGCTGGCACTGCTGCGCCATCACGTCGTCTGCGATCATATGACGCTTGAACTGGCGCTGGCTGAAATTGCCGCACTGCTGAATGGAAACGGTGCCGCGCTGCCCGTACCGGTGCCGTTCCGTGAGATCGTCGCACAGGCACGACGGACGCCGATGGAAGCACACCAGGCGTACTTCCAGGAGCAGTTCCAGAACGTCGATGAGCCAACAGCGCCCTTCGGCGTGTTGGACATGCACGTTGGTGGCAGGTCTACGACAGAGTCGCGTCAATCGCTGGAGCCTGGCGTGGGCCGTCGCGTGCGCGAGAGCGCGCGTCGTGCAGGGGTTTCTCCGGCAGTGCTGTTCCATGTGGCTTGGGCGCAAGTGCTGGGGCGCTGCACAGGCAACGAGGACGTGGTGTTCGGAACCGTATTGTCTGGGCGCCTGCAGGGCGTGGCCGGTGCCGAGCGGATGCTTGGCATGACGATCAATACGCTGCCATTGCGGGTTTCGCTGGGAACGCGCAGCGTTGCCCAGTTGCTGGAGGAGACCTCCCAGCGCATGCAGGCACTCCTGGCCCATGAACACGCTCCTCTGGTACTGGCACAGCGCTGCAGCGGGATGCCCGCGTCGACGCCACTGTTCTCGACACTGCTCAATTACCGGCACGGTGAAGCCAGACCAGATTCAGCCCAAGCTGTATTGCCGGGATTCCCGGCCGACATCCGCAGCATTTCCTCCGATGGCGACCATACCAATTTCCCGCTCAGCATCCGGATCGACGACTCAGGTGATGCCTTCGCACTTGTTACCGAATGCATGCCCGGAATCGATGGAAAGCGGATCAATGGGTATCTGTGCATGGCGATGCTTAGCCTGGTCAGCGCCTTGGAATGCTCGCCGACCGCGCCCCAGTACCAGCTTGAGATACTCGATCCGCAGGAAATGGAGATGCTGTCCACACGCTTCAATGCGACGGCTAGGGCGTACCCGGGCGATGGTTTCATCCACACGCTGTTTGAAGCACAGGTACGGCGCACGAGTGAAGCGATTGCCATTGAGTTCGAGGGTGGGACGCTGACCTACGGCGAGCTCAACAGGCGTGCCAATCAGCTTGCGCATCATCTGGTGGGTCTGGGGGTAGGGCCGGATGACCGGATCGGGGTCTGCCTGGAGCGCGGGATGGACATGGTCGTGGCGTTGCTGGGCGTGCTCAAGGCCGGTGGTGCGTATKTGCCATTGGACCCGGGGTATCCGGCCGCGCGTCTGGGCTACATGCTGGCCGACAGCAGCCCGCGCCATGTACTGAGCGTTTCGGCGCTACAGCCGGTGCTGGCCGAAGTGCAGGTGCCGGTGATCATGCTGGACCARGTGGCGGCACTGGATGGTCAGCCCGTGCATGATCCGGATCCGCAGGCACTGGGTCTGACGCCGCAGCACCTGGCCTATGTGATCTATACCTCCGGCTCCACCGGCCGTCCCAAGGGYGTGATGAACCAGCACGATGGTGTCGTCAATCGCTTGCTATGGGCGCAGGAGGAATTCGCTCTTGGCAGTGAAGATCGTGTGTTGCAGAAGACCCCGTTCGGTTTTGACGTGTCGGTYTGGGAATTCTTCCTGCCGCTGTTGGCCGGGGCACGGCTGGTGCTGGCGCGGCCCGGAGGCCACCAAGACCCGTACTACCTGGCCGGCGTGATCAGCTCTTCGGCGATCAGCGTGCTGCACTTCGTACCCTCGATGTTGCAGGTTTTCCTGGATGAGGCCGACGTCAGCGGGTGTGCCGGGGTGCGGCAGATCCTGTGCAGCGGCGAGGCACTGCCTGCCCCGCTGCAGAACCGGCTGCTGGAGGCGTTGCCGCAGGTGGCGCTGTACAACCTGTATGGTCCCACCGAGGCGGCGGTGGATGTGACCTGTTGGCGATGCGTCGCCGGTAGCGACACGGTTCCGATCGGGCGTCCGATCGCCAATACCCGGATCCATATCGTGGATCGCCACCTGCAGCCGGTACCGATCGGTGTGGCGGGCGAGCTGCTGATTGCCGGGGTGCAGGTAGCGCGTGGATACCTGAATCAGCCGGCATTGACCGCCGAGCGCTTCATAGTCGACCCGTTCGATGCTGCCGGTGGGCGGGTTTACCGCAGCGGTGACCTGGCCCGCTGGCGAGCCGATGGCAGCATTGAATACCTGGGGCGCAACGACAGTCAGGTGAAGCTGCGCGGTCTGCGGATCGAGTTGGGAGAGATCCAAGCGCAGCTTGCACAACAGCCCGGCGTTCGCGAGGCAGTGGTAGTGGCGCGCGAGGACCGCGTCGGGGACAAGCGCCTGGTGGCTTATCTGGTGGCCGAGGCGGGCGTGACGTTGCCCACGGATGTCTTGCGGGAAGCGCTGTCGCGAACCCTGGCCGAATACATGGTGCCCAGCGCATTTGTGGTGCTGGCGGCATTGCCGCTGATGGCAAACGGCAAGTTGGACCGGCATGCGTTGCCTGCCCCGGGGCTGGAGGCGTTGACCGGGCGGGCTTACGTGGCGCCGGAAGGGGAAGTGGAACAGGCGCTGGCCGCGATCTGGGTCGAGCTGCTGGGCGTGGAGCGGGTGGGACGGCACGACCACTTCTTCGAGCTGGGGGGGCACTCGCTG